>JAAYYY010000275.1 GCA_012515125.1 Chloroflexota bacterium | reverse complement strand
TGATGGCGCGCCTCGGCAAAGCCAAAACCAGCGTCGCCTGCCTGTACATTAACAAGCTGGAGGATGTCGATCTGACCGTCCTGCGCGAGATGGTCCGCCGCTCCCTTGAAGTGCCGGATCCGGATGGATGCTAGGGCGGTGTGCTCCTCTCCATAGCTGATTGCCAGCTTAGCGCCGGCTGGCCTGCGACCAATACTCTGGTAAAATAGGCGTCATACGGGGCCTGGGTGCGCTTCGCAGGGAAGAGGCTGCAGCCCATAGGAGCACAGATGTCTGCAGAGAAGCAACAGAAGAAGACCCGTTCGGCGCTGGATCGCCCTGATCTCTCCGGCGAGACGCGCATGCGCCGGTACCTGCCGTGGCGGCAGGAAATCGAGCTGCGCCCGCCCAACCGGGGCAAGGCGATCATCGACAACCTCCCGACCGTTGCCGTCGATCCTCGCGCGCTGGACATCGCCAGCGAAATCGAGCCACTGACCGTGGAGGGTGTGCCCTTCTTCGCCGATTTCAGGGCGACCATGTGGCGGCTGGCTATTCCCATGTGGCGCCGTCACGGCCAGTTCTGGCGCTATTTTACGGGCATACGGGCCGGCGCCACGGGGATGCAGAAGCAGGAACGCGAGAACCGCTTCCGCGTTGGTCGCCGGCAGGTGGGGCCGTCCGAGCTTAAGGAGGCAATCCGCAGCTACGCCCGCGCGCTCGGCTTCGCCCTGTGCGGATTTACTTTTGTCGATCGCCGGTTCATCGGCGCAGGCGATGACAGTGCCTTCCCCTACGATACCGCCGTCGTCCTCGGCATGGAGATGGACCGCGAGCTGGTGGACAAAACGCCCTCCCTCGAGGGTCCACAGCCGGATTTCGAAACGTACGTCGCCGCGGGCAAGGCCGCGCTCGAGCTGGCCCAGCACATTCGCTCGCTCGGCTATCGCTGTGTGGCCCGCGTCGCCTTCGACATGCCCGTCAAGTTCGTGCCGCACGCCGTCGCCGCCGGGCTTGCCGAGCTGGGCGCGAACGGCATGGCGATCACGCCTCAGTTTGGGCCACGCCAGCGCTGGGCGATGATCAGCGTGGACGCCGAGCTGGAACCCGACGAGCCCGCCGACTTCGGCATCAGCGACTACTGCGAAGACTGCCTGCTCTGCGTGCGCTGCTGTCCGGGCCGGGCGCTCAGCGAAGAGAAGATGTGGTGGCGCGGCGTCTACAAGCACAAGCTGGACCCCGTGCGCTGCTGGTCCTACTTCTCCCGCTTCGACGGCTGTATGATCTGTGTTAAGGTCTGCCCGATTCACCGCTTCGGTTACGAGGCGTGTATGGAAGCCTACCGCCGCGACGGAACGATACTCGGCCGGCCGAAAGGGATCGACCGCTTTTTGGCGCGGCGGGCGGCGCGAGCGAAGCACCAGACGAGCTAGCAACGCCGGCAAACCCTCAATTGACACAGCTCCTGCGGAGCCCGCGAGACGGGTAGGGACGAGTGTTCTCTTTGTCCTGCCCGGCCGAAAACGGCCCATACTGGAAACAGGTTGCGTTAATCGCTTGACGCCTGCGCGGTTTCAGTATAAATTTGTCATACAACCATACAAATTCGCGCATTTCCCTGGGAAGAGGGAAAACGTGCCGGAACCGCTGTGCTGCAACGCAAACCTTCACTGACCGATCAGGCCAAGGCCTACATCAAACAGCGCATTCTCGACGGCGATTTTGCCGGCGAGCGCATTCCTGCCGAAACCGAGCTGGCGGCAGAGCTGGGCGTCAGCCGGACGACAATCCGCGATGCGCTCAGCCGGCTGGAGAGTGAAGGCGTCATCTATCGCAAGCAGGGCGCGGGCACCTTTGTCAACGAGCCGGGGCTACAGATCAAGACGCGCCTCGAAGAGATCTGGTCTTACGAAGCGATTCTGGAGGCCCACGGCTACACCCCCGCGACGCGAATCCTGGGCGTTGACGTGCAGCCGGCGCCGGAGGCTGTCGCCGGCCAGCTGCAGATCGCGCCGGGCGACCCCCTGATTACGGTGCGCAAGCTCTTTCTCGAAGATGAAGAGCCGGTCATCCTGACGATCAACCAGGTGCCGGCGGCGTTTGTCACGGCGCCCTATGAGCCGGACGATTGGAAAGTACCCATCTTCCGCTTTCTCTCGACCTTCGGCTCCCAGCATTTGTCCTATTACCTGTCGGAGATCGTGCCGGTGCTTGCCGGGGAAGATATCGCAGAGGCGCTGCACGTGGAGCCGGGGACGGTGCTGCTCAGCTTTGACGAGCTGGGCTACAACGACGAGAACAACCCGATCCTACACACCAATTCCTACTTTCGTGACGATCTGCTGCGCCTGCGGCTCATCCGTCGCCAGTTATAAGCCACTATTCAGGCCAAGTAGAGGAGAGACATGGAGGAACTGATCAGCAGAATTGAACGACTTGTTGCAGATGCGGAAGACGATATTCTTTCGTTCTTTCGCGAGATCGTGGCCATTCCCAGCATGGACGGGCAGATTGGGGAGGTAGGCAAGCGCATCGGCGAGGAGATGGCGCGCCTGGGCTTCGACGTCGTCTTCACCGATCGCTATGGCTCGATTGTGGGCCGCATCGGCGACGGCGAGAAGATCCTGCTCTACGATAGCCACATCGACACGGTGGGCATTGGCGACCCGGCCCAATGGGAGTGGGACCCCTTCGAGGGCAAGGTTGTGGATGGTAAGCTGTATGCTCGCGGCGCCCTGGACGAAAAGGGCAGCACGCCGGGCATGATCTACGGCCTGGCCATGGCCCGCGATCTGGGCCTGCTGGACGGATACACCGCCTACTATCTGGGCAATATCGAAGAATGGTGCGATGGCATTGGTTGCCAGGCTTTCGTGGAGTGGAACGACGTCCGTCCCGACTTCGTCGTCATCGGCGAGCCCACGAGGATGCGCGTCTATCGGGGCCACAAGGGTCGCGTCGAGCTGGAGGTCGTCGCCAGGGGCAAGAGCGCGCACGCGGCGAGCAACCAGTTTGGCGACAATGCCATCTACAAGATGCTTCCCGTCATCGAGGGCATTCAGGCCATGAACGACCAGCTTCCCAGCCATCCATTCCTGGGCCAGGGACGCATCACGGTGACGCGTATCCAGAGCGTCAGCCCCAGCGACAATGCCGTGCCCGACGAATGCCGCATATTCGTGGACCGGCGCATCACCTTCGGCGAGACCAAAGAGAGCGTCTTCGAGAGCATCCGTGGCCTCATTCCGGCGGACAAAAAGGGCGACTTTGAGTTAGTAGACCTTGTCTACTCTGAACCCAGCTACACAGGGGCCGTCTTCCATTACGAGAAGTTTTTCCCGTCGTGGGCCCTGGACGAAGACCACCCGTTCGTGGTCGCCGGGCAGGAGACGGTGCGGGCCTTGTGGGGCGAGGAGCGCGAGACCGGTAAGTGGGACTTCTCCACCAACGGTAATTACTGGGCAGGCAAGGAAGGCATCCCGTCCATCGGCTTTGGCCCTGGCGACGAGATTTACGCCCACTCTGGAGACGAACACGTCGCTCTGGCCGACGTGGTCGAGGCGACCAAGTTTTACGCGCTGCTGCCTTACATGCTGCGCGAGAAGATCCGGTAACGTCCGGCACATACGAGGAGATAGCAAATCATGCAGACCAGCTTACGGGGCCGTGACTTCATCAGCGACCTCGACTTTTCCAAGGAAGAAATCGATACCGTTCTGGACGTCGCCTGGGACCTGAAGATGAAACGAGCCCTGGGCATTCCGCACCCGATCCTGCGCGACAAGGTGCTGGCGATGATCTTCTTCTTCAGCAGCACCCGCACGCGCGGCAGCTTCGAGGCCGGTATGGCCCAGCTTGGCGGACACGCGGCCTTCATCGAAAGCCGCACCACGCAGATCAGCCACGGCGACACCGAAAGAGAGATGGGTGAGATTTACGGCCGCTACTTCGACGGCATCGCCATCCGCCACGTTGACTTCGGCATTGGCAACCGCTACCTGAACTACGTCGCCGAAGCCTCGCGCGCGCCGGTCCTCAACATGCAATGCGAGATCTACCACCCGCACCAGTGCCTCGCCGACCTCATGACAATTATGGAGAAAAAGGGGCGTGACCTGCGCGGCAAGAAGATTGTCGTTTCCTGGGCCTACGCCTCCTCTTACCTCAAGCCGATCTCCGTACCCCAGTCGCTCATTCTGCAGATGCCTCGTTTCGGCATGGATGTCGTCCTGGCGCATCCGCCGGAGTTCCCGCTGATGCCGGAGATCATGGACCAGGCGCGCGAAATGGCCCGCAAGTATCACACCGGCTTCGAGGTGATGGACGATATGCAGGCCGCCTGCGAGGACGCGGACGTGATCTACGCCAAATCGTGGGGCCCGCTATTGACTACTCAGGACCCGGAGGAAGGCAAGCGGCTGCAGGACCAGTACAAGAACTGGTATGTCGACGAAGCCCTGTTGGCCAAAGCTAAGGACGACGTCATCTACATGCACCCCCTGCCGGCCGACCGCGATATCGAAGTGGCCAGCGCCGTGCTTGACGGGCCGAACTCAGTTGTCTTTGACGAGGCGGAAAATCGCCTGCACGCGCAGAAGGCCGTCATGGCCCTGACGATGTCCTGAAACACTATTGATTGTGCGGATAGGGGCGGCCCGCCCCTATCCGCCATCCCTGGAGGATTATGACCCGGACTGACCCCCAAAAGCGCGTGGCCGTCATTGCCATTGGCGGCAATTCGCTCATTACCGACAAGGACCACCAGACTGTCGAAGACCAGTATGCCGCCGCCGGGGAGACAACTCGCCACATCGCCACGATGATCAAGAATGGCTGGGACGTGGCTATCAGCCATGGCAACGGTCCGCAGGTTGGCTTTATCCTCCGGCGCTCCGAGATAGCTGCCAAGGTCGAAGGGATGCACGAGATTCCTCTGGACGTCTGCGGCGCTGACAGCCAGGGAGCGATCGGCTACGCTCTGCAGCAGAATCTCTACAACGGCTTCCGCGAGATGGGCATCGACAAGAGTGTGGCGACCATCGTCACCCAGACCGAGGTCAGCGCGCAGGATCCGGCTTTCCAGAACCCCACCAAGCCGATCGGCGGCTTCATGAGCGCTGAGGAGGCCGAGCGCCGCCGGCTGGAAGATGGCTGGCAGGTTGTGGAGGACGCCGGTCGCGGCTGGCGGCGGGTCGTGCCCTCGCCGCAGCCCGTGCGCATCGTCGAAGAAGAGGCCGTGAAGGCGCTGATCAACGCCGGCATTGTTACCATCACCGTCGGCGGTGGCGGGATTCCTGTCGTCGCCGACGAGGAAGGCAACCTGCACGGCACGGCGGCCGTGATCGACAAGGACCTGGCCTCGGCTTTGCTGGCGAACGTCATCGGCGCCGACATGTTGATTATCAGCACGGCCGTGGAGAAGGTCGCCATCCACTTCGGCACGCCCAACCAGCAATGGCTTGACGAGATGACGCTGGACGAGGCGCGCGCTTATCTGGCCGAGGGCATCCACTTCGCGAAGGGCAGTATGGCGCCCAAGATCCAGGCCGTTATCCAGTTCCTGGAGCGCGGCGGCGAACACGCGATCATCACCAACCCGGAGAACATCGCCCGCGCCCTGGCCGGCGAGACCGGCACGCACATCGTGCGCCAACGCACTGCGGCGCGTGCCTGAGACGCGGCGAAAGATGAGCAACGTCACCCACCTGCACTGTCTGGTCTGTGGCCGCGACTATGCGCCCGGCGAGATTGAATACGTCTGCCCCGAACACGGCAATGAGGGCATTGTCGACGTCCGCTACGATTACGAGCGCATCGGCCGGCAGATCAGCCCGCAGATACTGCGGGAGAACGGCGACATGACCATCTGGCGTTACCGGCCGCTGCTGCCCATTGCGCCCGGCGCGCCTGTCCCGCCGCTCAGCGTCGGCTGGACGCCCCTCTACCCGGCGCCGCGCCTCGGCCAGCCGCTTGGTCTGCGCCACCTGTGGGTGAAGGACGACGGTCGCCAGCCGACCGCCAGCTTCAAGGACCGGGCGAGCGCCATTGCCGTCGTCATGGCGCAGGAGAAGGGAGCAGCCGTCATCACCACAGCCAGCACGGGCAACGCCGCCGCAGCCCTCAGCGGCCTCTGCGCCAGCGTCGGCCAGCGCAACGTCATCTTCGTGCCCGAGAGCGCGCCGCAGGCCAAAATCGCTCAACTGCTCGTCTTCGGCTCGACGGTCATGCTCGTCCAGGGCAGCTACGACGATGCCTTTGAGCTGTGCCTGCAGGCGGCGGCCGAATACGGCTGGTATAACCGCAACACCGCCTACAATCCCTACATGAGTGAAGGGAAGAAGACGGCCAGCTACGAGATCTGCGAGCAGCTCGGCTGGGACGCGCCCGACGCCATCTTCATCAGCGTGGGCGATGGCTGCATCATCGGCGGCGTGCATAAAGGGCTGAAAGATCTGCTGGCGCTCGGCTGGATCGACAGAATGCCGCGCCTCTACGGCGTGCAGGCCGCCGGCAGCGACTATATGGTCCAGGCCTGGGAAAGCGGCGAAGATGTGCTGACCAAAGCGCCAATCCAGGCCAGCACCGTGGCCGACAGCATCAGTGCGGGTCTGCCCCGCGACCGGCTGAAGGCGATGGCGGCGGTCAGAGAGACGGGCGGCAGCTACGTCCGCGTGACCGACGCAGAGATTCTTGATGCCATCCTGCCCCTCGCGCGCGCAACCGGCGTCTTCGCCGAACCGGCCGGGGCCGCAGCCTACGCAGGCCTCGTCGCCGCCGTCCGGCTGGGACTCGTGCGGGCTGACGAACGGATCGTCGTCCTCAACACAGGCAGCGGCCTGAAAGACATCGCCAGCGCCATGCGAGCCGTCGAGTCCTCCGGCACCCGGCCCAATCGGGTCCGGCCGGATATGGACGATTTGCGGCGGGTGATGTCCAGTCTGAATGAAGAAGCCACTACCAGGTAGTGACAGATATCAGAGCAACAAGGAAGCAACGATGATTGACCTGACCATTCACAGTGAAGACGTGCTGGAACGCGCTGTCGAACGGGCGCGCGAGCGCAATATCATCATCCCGACTTTCAGCCAGATGGTGAATCCGGAGCTGATCCCGCAGCGTATCAAGCGCCAGCTCCGCGATGTCGGTCTCTGGGACTTGAATCCACTGAACCTCTTCCGCATCACCTGGCACAACGAGCCGGTGGAGAGGGGCGGCGGCTTCGGCGGCGTGAACTACCTGGAGATCCCGCCGGCCATCAGCGGCGTCGATGCCCGCATCGTTCTTCTGCTGGGCAAGTATTTCCCCACCGGCGCACACAAGGTGGGTGCGGCCTTTGGCTGCCTCGTCCCGCGGCTGGTAACCGGCCAGTTTGATCCCACCACGCAGAAGGCCGTCTGGCCTTCGACCGGCAACTACTGCCGTGGCGGCGCCTACGATTCCCATCTGCTGGCCTGTGAATCGATCGCCATCCTCCCCGAAGGCATGAGCCGCGAGCGCTTTGAGTGGCTGGCGAACGTGGCCGGCGAGACAATCAAGACGGCAGGTTCCGAAAGCAACGTCAAGGAGATCTTCGACAAGTGCTGGGAGCTGCGGCGCTCCGGTGAAGACGTCGTCATCTTTAACCAGTTTGACGAGTTCGGCAACTACCTCTGGCACTACGCGGTCACTGCTCCCGCGATGGTCGAGGTCCTCGACGAGATCATGCGCCCCGGCGACCAGTATCGCGGCCTGGTGGTCACGACCGGCTCGGCCGGAACGATTGCCGCCGGCGATTACCTGAAGCAGCAGTACCCGACGAGCAAGATCGCAGCCAGCGAGGCGCTACAGTGTCCTACCCTCCTGCTCAATGGCTTCGGCGCCCACCGCATTGAAGGCATCGGCGATAAACACGTGCCCTGGGTCCACAACGTAAAGAACACCGACATGGTGATCGCTATCGACGACAACGCCACGATGGGTCTCCTCCGCCTCTTTAACGAGCCGGCGGGCCAGGAATATCTGGCGTCGCAGGGCGTGCCGGCGAGCTTCATCGAGCAGCTACCCCTGCTCGGCATCTCCGGCATTGCCAACATGCTTTCGGCCGTCAAGTTCGCCAAGTTCTACGAGCTGGGTGGCAACGACGTCGTGCTCAGCGTGGCGACGGACTCGATGGAAATGTACGAGAGCCGCGTGCGCGAGCTGCGTGAGGAGCAGGGCGAGTTCACCACGTTGGATGCGGCCGGCGCCTATCACCGCTATCTGCTCGGCACGACCATTGATTATGTGGAAGAACTGGGCTACTATGAGCGCAAGCGCATCCACAATCTCAAGTACTACACCTGGGTCGAACAGCAGGGCAAGACGTACGACGAGATCCAGGCCCAGTGGTACGACGACGATTACTGGACCAGTAACCAGGGCGCCGTGGGCGAGATTGACGCGCTGATCGAGCAGTTCAACGAACGGACCGGCCTCCTTTCCAGTAACAACGGCGCCTGACGACAACGTCCTCCGGCGGGTTGAGGCCGGGCCGTCCGACCGGTAAGCATTGGGAGCCGCCATTGTGCGGCCCCCTGTTTCCCGGACGCTGGTCAACAAGGAGGAGGTCATGGGCGCTCAGATCGGCCTGCCGCGACACGGCCGCAGTCGAGAGGAGCTTCTGCAGGAGATGCGCGCGCTGCGAAGCTCCGACGTCAACTGGCAGGACGGTCGCGTCTTCAGTCTGGTCTTTCCGGCCGGGGGGGAAGCGCTGCAGCTTCTGAAAGACGCCTATACCCTCTACTTCTCCGAAAATGCGCTGAACCCCACCGCCTTTCCCAGCCTGCGGCGTATGGAGACCGAGGTGATCGCCATGAGCGCCACGCTTCTGGGCAGCCAGGGGCAGGTCGTGGGCAACATGACGTCCGGCGGCACCGAGAGCATCCTCATGGCGGTGAAGACGGCGCGTGATTGGGCGCGCGCCGAACGGCCCGACATCACGGCGCCGGAGATGGTGCTGCCCCGGAGCGCTCATCCCGCCTTCGACAAGGCCGGCCACTATTTTGGCGTCCGTGCCGTCCATACACCCCTGACTCCCGATTTCCAGGCTGACGTTGCTGCCATACGGCAGGCCATTACGCCCAATACCATCCTGCTCATCGGCTCTGCGCCGTCCTACCCGCAGGGCGTCGTCGATCCCATCCCGGAGCTGGCGGCTCTGGCGCAGGAGCATGGGCTGCTCTGCCACGTGGACGCCTGCGTCGGCGGCTTCATGCTGCCCTTTGTGCGTCGTCTCGGCTATCCTGTGCCAGAGTTCGACTTCGCCGTTCCCGGCGTGACCAGCCTCTCAGCCGACCTCCACAAGTATGGCTACGCCGCCAAAGGCGCCTCGCTTATCCTCTATCGCGATGCGGCCCTGCGCCGCCACCAGCTCTTTGCCTACACCGACTGGCCCGGCGGCATCTACGCTTCGCCTACCATGGGCGGCACCCGGCCGGGTGGGGCTATCGCCGCGGCCTGGGCCATCATGAACTACCTTGGCGAGGAGGGCTACCTGAAGCTGGCCGGAGAGGTGATGGCGGTTACCCGGCAAATTCAGGATGGCGTGGCTGCTATAGCCGGCATTGAGGTGCTCGGCCGGCCGGTTATGAGCGTGATGGCGCTCGGCTCGTCGAAGGTCAACGTCTACGAGGTGGGCGATGAGATGGGGCTGCGCGGCTGGCATCTCGACCGCCAGCAATTCCCGCCTTCGCTGCATCTCACCATCAACCCGGCCCACGTTCGCCAGACCGACGCCTTTCTTCACGACCTGCAGGCCGCCGTACGCGCCGCGCGCCGGCTGAGTCCGCAGCGGCTGGTCGGTTCAGCAGCGGTTCGGGCGGCGAACCTCGCTTCCCGCGCGCTGCCCGCCCCGCTCGTCAGCCGCTTAATGGCCGGCGCCTCGACCCGTCTTGGCGGCGACGGATTGCCGGGGCGAAGTGCGCCAATGTATGGTATGATGGGCACGCTACCAAATCGCGGCGATCTGCGCGAGCTGGTTCTCGACCTCGTCGAGCAGTTCACACGCCCACAGGAGGAAGGTTGACGGGCGCGCCGCTTCGTTATTCAGTCGCCATTTGCCAGGAGAGCTTAATGCCAGCCACGACCACGATATCCTTTGTTCGTCACGGCGACTTTGAGAACCCGGACGGTGTCTATCATGGACGCCTGTCGGGTTTTCCGCTCAGCGAGCTAGGACGTCAGGAGGTAGAAGCGGTTGCCGCTGTCCTTGCCGCCATGGAAGACGAACCGGTCGTGGCTATCTATACCAGCCCGCAGCTCCGCACCCGGCAGACGGCCGAGATCATTCAGGCCGCCCTGCAGCCGCCACCGCCTCTGAAAGAGACTTCACTTCTGGACGAGATCCGCTCTCCATTTGACGGCAGTCCACGCGAGCAAATGGACAGGCGCAATTGGGATTTCTATACCGGCACCAGCTTCCCGTACGAACAACCCCAGGATGTTCTCCAGCGGGTCCTTTCCTTCGTGCAGCGCATGCGCCGACTGCACACGAACGAGCACGTCGTCGCCGTGAGCCATGCCGATCCGATTGCCTTTCTCTGGCTCTGGCTCGCCGGAGAAGAGCCGACCGTCGAAATGCGCAAGCGGCTTGACGAATACGGCATGGATGTGCCTTATCCGCAAACGGCCTCCCTGACAACGGTGCGCTTCCGCTCTGTCTCTCTGGACGAGCGTCCGCAATATCGTTATCAGCGGCCTTTTCAACTCCCGCGGAACAAGGAGGTGAGAAATCGCAGAGAGTGATGCTGCAGCCTGTTTTTTGCAGATAGGACAACACCTAGAGGAGTGAAGCCATGAAGAAGATTACTGTTCTATTTATCCTGGCCCTGGCTCTTTTGCTCGTCGCCTGCGGCGGCGAAGCTGAGCTGGGCACCGAGGATAACCCCATCGCCATGTCCTTTGTCCCTTCCGGCGATACGGAAGACATCGTTGCCAGTGGCGATCAGCTTGCCCAGATGATCAGCGAGCGGACCGGCCTGGTCATTGAATCGGAAATTGGCACGAACTTCGCCGCCGTCCGCGAGGCGATGGGAGCCGGCCAGGCACACATTGGCTGGCTGAACACCTTCAATTACGTGCTCGCCAATGAACAGTACAACGTCGATGTCGGGCTGGTGACCGAGCGCTTCGGCTCCAGCACCTATTTGGGCCAGATCGTCGTCCGCGCCGACAGCGGCATCGAATCCGTCGCCGATCTGGAAGGCAAGGTAATGTGCTGGGTCGATCCCAACTCCACCTCCGGCTACATCATCCCCCGGATTGAACTCGCCGCCCAGGGGCTCGACGTCGAGACTGCCTTCGCCAATGAGATCGAAGCCGGCACCCATCCGAATGTGATTATCTCCGTGTACAACGGCGATTGTGACGCCGGTGCAACCTTCTCGGATGCCCGCAGCGATGTGGAAGAGGATCTGCCGGATGTGATGGAGCAGGTCGTGGTCCTCACCGAGACGGCGGCAATTCCCAACGACAGTGTCTCCTTTATTGAGGAATTCCCCGAGGAGATGCGCGCCGAAATCGAGGCGGCGCTGCTTGACATTGCCAGCACCGAAGAAGGGGCGGCGGCGCTCGAACAGCTCTACTCGATCAGTGGCCTGCAGGAGGCCGACGACTCCTTCTATGACGAATTCCGCGCGGACCTGAGCCGCGCTGGCATCGACATCGAAGAGCTCGCCCAGTAACAGCTAAGCGATACGGCCGGGGAGAGGTACACACCTCTCCCCGGTTCAGGAGACAGGATTGTGCTGCGTATTGAGAATCTGACGAAAGTTTTCGAAGACGGAACAGTTGCCCTCAACGACGTCAGCTTCACCGTGAATGAGGGCGAGTTCATGGTCATCATCGGCCTCTCTGGCTCGGGGAAATCGACGCTGCTGCGCTGCATCAACCGGCTGATCGAGCCAACGTCCGGCCGCATCATCTGGGACGACGTGGACATCACCGCCGCCAGTTCTGGAGAGCTGCGCCAGATCCGGCGTAAGATCGGCATGATCTTCCAGCAGTTCAACCTCGTCAAGCGTAGCAGCGTGATGACCAACGTTCTCTCCGGCCGGCTCGGGTACGCGCACCCATTCCTCAGCCTCCTGCACAGGTTCTCCGGCGCGGATCGCCAGCGCGCCATCGCCGCTCTAGACCGCGTCGGCATCGCCGAAAAAGCGGAGAATCGCGCCGACCAGCTTTCGGGCGGCCAGCAACAGCGTGTGGCCATCGCCCGCGCATTGATGCAGGAGCCGCGCCTGATGCTGGCCGACGAGCCGGTCGCCAGCCTCGACCCGGTGTTGGCGCACTCCATCCTGCAATACCTGGAGCTACTCAACCAGCAGGACGGCATCACCGTCATCTGCAGCCTGCACTTCCTGGATCTGGTGCATCGTTACGCGACGCGCGTCGTGGGGCTGAAGGACGGTTACCTTGTCTTTGACGGCGAGCCGCGTGAGCTGACTCCGGAGAAGTTTAAGGAAGTCTACGGCGAAGAAGCCGAGATGGTTACTGTGGGCGGCCAGCAGCGCTGAGCGCAAGAGACAATCATCCGCCGATGGAAGAACGCCCCGTCCCTGCCCTTACGCCCCAACGCGCTGCTCTCTATTCCCTGTTCATTCCCGGTAGCAGCCAGTTCCTCTCAGGCCGCCGCATCAGGGCGGTTGCTCTGCTCGTCGGCATTGTCCTGCTACTGGCCCTCGTGGCCTGGTGGCAGACGCCGGTGCTCTACCTGCCGGTGGCGGCTCTCTGGCTCTGGAATGTCTGGGATGGCTATCGTCTGGCCCAGGGCCGGGAGTCGCGGCTCACCCTTCCGCTGCTGCTTGGGGCGCTGGTCGTCTACACCATTGCCCTTGGCGTCGTAGACGTTCGCTTCGGCCGGCTCTTCAGCGATTGGCGCCGTGTGCAGCCCTATGTGACGGCGCTGGCCAATCCTGAGCTGTTTACTTACCCAACGGAGGACAGAATTGGCGTCGGGCCGATTCAGGTCCCCTGTATCGATCCCCTGCCACCACCTGACCGCGAAGCGACATCCGATCCCCAGGTTATTTTCAGCGCGCCGTGCGCCGACGTCGGCGATACGATCACGATCGTTGGTCGTGGCTTCTTTCCCGACGTTCAAGGCGAGCTGCGCTGGCTGAACCCGATAGGCGATATCCAGCGCGTCACGCGCGAGGGGCAGCAGGTCGTCTTCACGCCCGACGCGAGCGGAACTTTCACCGAGACGATACGCGTCCCCCAGGCAGTGCCGGTGCCCCAGCGCCCCGGACCCGGGGAGACACAGACCCACGCCGTCCGCGCCATCCAGCAGCGGCCCTTTGGCTCGCCGGTGATGACCGAGACGCTGGCGCTGGTCCTGGAGAAGATGGGCGAGACGATTGCGCTGGCCTTCCTCTCTACGGTCCTCGGCGTTATCTTTGCCGTCCCGCTCAGTTTCTTTGCCGCCCGCAACCTGATGGACGCCAACGTCGTGACGCGCGCCGTCTATTACGTGGTGCGCACGGCGCTGAACATCATCCGCTCCATCGAAACGTTGATGTGGGCGATTATTTTCGCCGTGTGGGTGGGTCTGGGCCCCTTTGCCGGCACGCTTGCCCTCTGGCTGCATACCGTCGCCGCGCTGGGCAAGCTTTATTCAGAGGCGATTGAGAGCATTGATCCCGGCCCCATCGAGGCCATCCGCGCCACAGGAGCCCGCTGGCCGCAGGTCGTTATCTATGCGGTGCTGCCCCAGATCATGCCGACGTTCACCAGCTTCACCGTCTACCGCTGGGATATTAACGTCCGTCTCTCTACCGTCATCGGTCTCGTCAGTGACGCCGGTATTGGCTTCCTCGTCGTCCAGTGGATTCGCCTGAACCGCTTCTCCAGTATGGCGACCGCGCTGATAGCCATCATCCTCGTCGTCGCCAGTCTGGACTATTTCTCCGGGTGGGTGCGCCAGCGCATCATCGAAGGCGGCCCTACGGTGCAACGCCGTTCCGGGCTGCGGACCATCGCCCGGGCCGTGATGGTCATCGTCTTCATTGCCGCCTTCATCTGGTCGTGGCGTATCGCCCGGATCGATCTGATCGAGCTGGTGCGCGGCGCGCCGGATGGGCTGCGGATCGCCCAGTCGTTTACCGTGCCCGATATGTTTGACCGGCCGCAGCAGCGCACCACGCTCAGCCGGCCGCTCCCCGTACCCTGCGAGAGCGGCGAAACCGGGGGCGGCGATGCCAACCTGACGCTGACGCCTCCCTGCGGCCCGCCGGGCACGCCGCTGCTGATCGAGGCGACCGGGCTGCCGCCGAACCAGCTCGTCTCAGTGCGCTGGCAGTTCGAGGACGAAGCCTTTCTGCGCATCCGGTCCAATTGCTGCACGACAGATGCTGACGGCAACCTGCAGCTCGAAACCACGATCAGCCCGTTGATGGAAGTTGGCCGGGAGGGTGGCCTTGAGGAAGCGGGCGCCGTGGTGATCACGTGGGAGGAAGTGGCCGGCTCGCTGCGTTTCAGCGACTCTTTCCATACGGTCGTCGATCTCTCTATCGAGACGCTGCTCATGGCTCTGCTGGCGACGACGTTCGGCTCGCTCTTCGCCATCCCGCTGAGCTTCTTCGCCGCCCGCAATATCATGGGCAACAGCCCCCTGGGTCGCGGCGTCTATTACGCTTTCCGCACCCTCTTCAACATCACGCGCTCCATCGAGCCGCTGATCCTGGTGCTGATTGCCGGCGTCTGGGTCGGCCTGGGCCCGTTCGCCGGTATGCTGGCCCTCGCCCTGAACAACATCCCCAACCTGGGCAAGCTGTTCTCTGAGTCGATTGAGGAGATTGACACCGGGCCGGTTGACGCCGTCCGGGCCACGGGGGCAAACAGCATGCAGACGCTGGTCTACGCCATTGCGCCCCAGTTGGTGCCCCGTTTCCTGGCCTTCATTCTCTACCAGTGGGATATCAACATTCGTATGTCCACCGTTATCGGCTTCGTCGGCGGCGGTGGTATCGGCCGGCAGTTCCAGCTCTGGGTCAGCACCAACCAGTATTCGGCTGCGGGTATGGCTACCTGGGCTATTGTCGCCATGGTCTGGAGCATGGACTACCTTAGCGCCCGCGCTCGCGAAGAAATGGTCTGA
>JAAYYY010000274.1 GCA_012515125.1 Chloroflexota bacterium | reverse complement strand
GCAAACCCATAGAAATGACCTGCCTAACTGAAGAAATCGATCAGCGCGTCTTCGACGCCGGCCAGCCAGAGCGCCAGATCGGTAGGGATGAGGTTATTGAAGTCGGTCAGCCGGCCACTGATCATGAACAGGCCGAGAAGAACGAACAGGGCGCCGCTCAGGAGCTGCGTCGAGTGCAGGTTCAACGTGCTGCGGTATTTGTTCTCGCCCTCGCCGGCCGGGCGCGTGACAATCCACAGCAGCGTGGCGGCCAGAGCCACGAGCAGCAGCGCCGCTTCCTGCCACAAAACGAGCGGACGCGAATTCAGCGTATTGTAGGGGCTGAGCCAGTAGTTCGCCCCGGCGACCAGGATGCGCCAGATGAAGAGGGCCCAGACGAGGCCGATCAGCAGCGTGGGCAGGGTGACGCGCCAGCCTTTACCGCGAATCACCCGCCAGAAAAGGCTCTTGCGGCTGGCCCGGCCAAAGAGCGTGGAGACGACCAGCAGGGGCAGCCCTAGCCCCAGCGCGTAGATGAAGAGCAGCATCACGCCGTGCAGAACCGACGCGCTTGCCGCCGCCAGCGTGAGTACAGCCCCCAGGATCGGGCCGGTGCAGCTCGTCCAGCCGAGGGAAAAGGTCAGGCCAAAGAGGTAAGAGCCGCCCAGGGTTGCGCTGCGCTCTACTTCCTCGCTCTGGAAGCCGCTGAACCCCTTACCGATCAGGCTCATCAGGCCAAAAATGACGATCAGGCTGCCGCCGAAGAGCAGCAGCAGGTCGGCGTTGTCGTTCAGCACGCGCCCGATAAAAGAAGCGCCCGCCCCCAGGAGGCTGAACATCGTCGCCAGCCCCAGCATAAAAAAGAGTGTGTTTGCCGCGATCTGGCGCCGGCCGCTCTGGAAGGCGAAGGCAAAATAGGCGGGCAGGATAGGCAGCGTGCACGGGCTGGCAAAGCTCAGCAGGCCGCCGGCAAAGGCCAGAATCGCCATCACCAGGAACGACTGCGTCGGCAGGACGGTGGCAACGGGACTGGTGTCGGGCTGGAGCAGGGAACCGATGAGCACAAAGGCAACGACGACGAGCGCCACGCCCAGGAGGACGCGCTGCACGAGTGACAGAGATTTGAACGGCGCCGAATGTAACATACTACTCTTCTCCGTCATGAAGCCATGCGCGACAGATAGGGCGGTTTATACCCCGGCAGTGTAAGCGCCAGGTAAGGAAGCCTATTCGGGCCGCCTCGCTTCATCCTCCTCTAAGAGACGGCGCATCAGACGGATTTCCTGGCGCAGATTGCGCTGCTTGTTGGCGACGTTGAACAGGTAGGCCATGGCGACGAGCCACATGACGGCATAAGCCAGCAGCAGGTACTGGTTGAACCGGTTGGGATCGTCGATCGGCGTCTGGGCCAGAACGGACAGGAAAATGGAGAGCGTCAACATAATCAGGATCCTCCTACAGGCGGGCCAACAACCGATTCTTGAGCTGCGCCACTTCTTCGATCATCTGCTGCAACCGGATACGGTTGAGCAGCCAGGAGACGTAGACCAGGGTGAAGCTCACGGTCGAAACGGCCATCGTGACGCCCATCTTCCAGGCCACGCCGGACGCAAACTCGCTCTCCCCTTCGGTGAGGCCCGTCGCCGACTCCGCCACGCCGCCGACGACGACCGGGTGAATGCTGCGCAGGAAGCGGATGCTCAGGTAGGTCATCAGCACAGTGACGAAGGCAAAGATGGCGTAGACGGCGGCGAAGCGGCGGCGCTTTTCGTCATCTTCCACCGCGCCGCGCAGCATGAAGTAGGCGGCGTAAACCAGCCACAATACGGTGATGGACGTTAAGCGGACATCCCAGATCCACCAGGTATTCCACGCCGGCCGCGCCCAAACGGAGCCGCTGACGATGGTCATCGTCACGAAAACCAGGCCGATCTCGATTGAGGCCAGTGAAATAGTGTCCCAGCGGGGATCGCGCCTGCGCAGATAAAAGATGCCGGCGACGAGGGCGACGAACAACGTGAGCGCCCCGACCCAGGCGACGCCGACATGGAAATAGAGGATACGGTATACGTTGCCCATGGTGCGTTCGGTCGGGGAAAAGAAGAAGATCATCAACAGCAAGCCCACGAGCGAAAGGGCCGCAGCCCAGCTCAAAACGCGAGTCCACCTGTCCAGACGAGTTGTGGCCATCTTATTCCTCTACTACATAGTGATAGACCAGAAAACCGGCCGTCAGCATCAGCACGTCAAACGCCACCAGCAGGGCGATGGGCGCCTGCACCTCACTCCAGGCCGGCAACTCAGGCCTCATAAAGGCCGCTACCGCCGTCGCTGCAGCCAGGGCTGAGGGTAACGACAGCGGTAGGAGCAGCACCGGCAGCAGCACATCCCGCGAGCGCGTCTGCACCGACATGGACGAAACGAGCACGCCGGCTGCTATGTAGCCAATTGTACCCAAAATGATGATAAGCATCACCTGGGGTAGCCAGTAAGGCTTATTAAAGAAAATTATGAATAAGGGCAGCAGCAGCGCCTCCAGCGCCAGCACAAAAAGGCTGGCGCTGAGTACTTTGCCGAGATAGATAGCGCTGCGGGCGACCGGGGCGGCCAGCACCGCGTCGATGCTGCGGTTCTCCAGCTCGACCGCCGCCGTACGGTTGAGGCCCAGGGTGCCCGCTAGCAGGATGACGATCCACAGCAGGCCGGTGCTGACGTTGCGCGCCGCGTCCAGCTCCAGCTCCAATGCGAAATTGAAGACCAGCACAGCGGCGACGGAGAAGACGGCCATGATGGTCAGCGATTGCCTCGTCCGCAGCTCCATCGTCAGGTCTTTCCAGACAATCGCCCAGATGGCCTGCAGATAGGCGGTGCTGCCGGTCGCCGGCGTGGCGTGCTGGCTGGCGTTATCGGTCACGTTTTCTCCTGGTTACGTCAGTATAGAGACGCAAGAACGCGGCCGGCTCCATCTCGCGCCCGGTGGCAACGGCGGCGATCTTGCCCCGGTCTAGAATGGCGACACGGTCGGCGAGGTTGAGGCCATGGACCAGATCGTGGGTGATCATCAGGATCGTGCGGCCCTGGGCGGCCTGGTGACGCAGCAGATCGTCCAGCAGAGCCGATGCTTCCTGGTCGAGGCCGGTGTACGGCTCGTCAAACAGCAGCACGTCTGGCTCGTGCAGAGTGGCCCTGGCGATGGTCAGCCGCTGCGTCATGCCCCGCGAGAAGGTGCGCACGGGGTCACGCTGCCGGGCCGCCAGCCCGACCTGCTTCAGCGCTGATTCCACCCGCTCTTCGCGCCGGTCCAGGCCAAAGAGACGGGCAAAGAAGTGCAGATTCTCGGCGGCGCTCAGATCGCCGTAGAGCAGGGCGTGGTGGGAGACGAGGCCGATGTGGCGCCGCACCTTCTCCGCATGGGTGGGCAGGGGCCATCCGCCGATGGAGACTTTTCCGGCCGTCGGGCGCAGCAGGGTCGCTACCACGCGCAGCAGCGTGGTCTTCCCCGCGCCATTGGCTCCGACCAGGGTAACGAACTCCCCGGCCTCTATGTGCAGGTCAACTCCCCGGAGCACCGGCAGGTGCCCGTAACTTTTCACCAGCCCGTCGATTTTGATCATTGGCGCGTTTATGAAACCAAGGCTATAGTATGGACACACTCTGGCGAGGGCCGGAATGCAACCGGCTAATTGTTGGCATAAGCCGTTCCGCCGCCCACCCGTTTCCTTTCTTCTTAACTAACATTAAGCTATACACTACACAACGCAACCGCCAGTTTTTTCTGGCACAGTCTGGTGGGATGGGGGCAGTTTGGTGACGAACCGTGCGAAAACGGGTAACAGCTTGATCCGCCAACTGCGCTTGTTATAATTATCACAGTTTCGCAGAACGTAGCCAATGCTGTGGAAGAGGGTTAACTAAGACAGTTTGACTACTATCATCAACGAGACGACGGCGCCATGGATACTTGGGGGGCTGGGTGTTCTCGTTCTCATAACTCTGGTACGGATCTTTTCCGCCTGGCGGCGTGTTAAGCGTTCTCCGTATTTCTTTTTACGCCAGCAGGCTGAACGAGGTCTCCGCAACCACATCTGGACCACGTTCGGCATTTTTGTGCTCGGCGGCATAGTCCTCTACTACGGAAATCAGGCTCCCCCGGACCAGACCATTCGTATGGCGGTGATTGCCCAGGCCAAGCCCGTTGCCGCGCTCGTCGAGGAAACGCAGCCGGACGAGCTGCCGGTCATCGACCTCGCTTCCCCTCCCGCTTTCGAAGCCACGAATGGCAGCAACGGTCTCACGGCGACCACAACCATTACCGGTCCCGCCGACCTCACCCTCACCGGTCTGGACGGCCTCGCCGTGCCCGACAGCGAACCCGTTCTTCCCGACGAGTTCAACCTCATCGAACCGGAAGTCGAGCTGACAGAGGACGCTGCGTTCACCAACCTCGTCTTTTCCACCGAGATCAATGAGGACTATGATCCCGTTTCGCCCCGACGAACTTTCGTCGAGGGTTTCTTCACCATCTACGCCACCTTTGACTACGTCGGTATGGCCGACGGGATGGCCTGGTCCTGGATCTGGCGGCGCAACGGCGAAGTGATCAACGGCGGTAATGAGCTGTGGCAATACTCCGACGACGGCCCCGGATGGATCTACTTTGAGCCGCCAGAAGGGTATTCGCCGGGACAGTATACGCTTGACGTCTGGGTCAACGGCGAGTTGTTCCAGCGGGGCAGCTTCGTCGTAGAGAGCGAGGCGGCGAACCGTTAGGCCAGTCAGGCCGGGGGATTGTGCGAGCCGGGTAGGGGAGCAGCAGACTATGCGGCACGGCCCGTGCGGCGACGCGCGTACGCCCAGAGCTGAAGCAGCTCGTCTACCCGCAGCAGCCAGACCACCAGTAGATAGACCACGCCACCCGAGAGCGCGCCCAGCAGCAGTTGCCACAACGACCCCGGGACGAGGCTCGCAACCCCAACCGCCGTGCCCGCCATCAGCGCCGCCGCGAGCACCATACGCCACGTCCCTGACCACAGGGCGCCGCCTTCAATCCCTTGCAGCCGCCGACCCAGAAGCCACAGCAGGAAGGTCGTCTCCAGCAAGTTGGAAAGGCTGATGCCAAGCGCCAGACCACCCGTGCCATCCCAGCCCAGGCGGGGGAAAAGCCAGCGGCTGAAGAAGAGCGCCAGAATCACCATGGCGGCGAGCTGGGCCCCGCCCGCCAGGAGGGGCGTAACCGTATCTTCCAGCGCGTAAAAGGCGCGCGAGACAACCTCCAGGCCGGCGAGGCCGACGAGGCCGGGCGCATACCATAGGAGCGCCCAGGCCACCAGCTCGGTGTCCGTTGCGCTGAAAGCGCCGCGCTCGAAAGCCAGCGTGACCAGCGGCATGCTCAGGGCCATCATCAGCGCGGTCGTCGGCAGCGCCAGGAAGAGGATCAGGCGCAGCGTCTCCACCAGGATGCGCCGCATCTGCGGCAGGTCCATCTGCGCCGCCAGGGTGGCGAAGGTTGGAAAGGCGGCAATGCCCATCGCTTGCCCGAGGATGCCGTGCGGCATCAGCACGATACGCCAGGCGTAGTCCACCGCCGCGACGACAAAGAGCGATTGCGCCAGCACCGGTATCAGCAGGTTATTGATCTGGCTGAAGCTGAGTCCCAGTACCCGTGGGGCCATCAGCCGCAAGACCTGCCTGACGCCGGGATAGCGCAGCGTGAGCGCCGGACTGTACACGGCCCGGTGGCGGCGCAGACCGGGAAGCTGCACCAGCAAATGGCCGGCCGCGCCGGCGACCGCTCCCCAGGCCAGCGCGCGAATGCCCAGGCCGAGCGGCGCGACCAGCGCGCCGGCAATGATTCCCACGTTGTAGATGCTGGGCGCCAGCGCCGGCAGCAAAAAGTGCTGGCGGGCATTGAGGGCAGCCATGACGATGCCGCTGGCGCCGAAGATGACGGTGGATAGCAGCAGGATGCGCAGTAACACCACGGTCTCGGCCATCAGCGTCGGCTCTTCCGCCAGGTCGGGCAGGTAGATGAGCAAGAACGGCTCGGCGAAGATGGCGACGATGGCGCTGGTAATCATCAGGACGACGAGGACCAGATTGAGAACGATTGAAAAGAGGCGCCAGCCGCCGGCGGCATCGTCGCGCGCGAAGTAGCCGGAAAAGACGGGGATGAAGGCGGAGCTAAGAGCGCCGCCGGCGACGATAAAGAACAGGGTCTCCGGGAAACGGTTAGCCAGCCGGTAGGCGTTGATCGCGACGTCTGTTGCGCCGAAGGCGTTGGCGATGACGATGTCCCGCAGCAGGCCAAGCAGCCGGCTGAGGATGAAGGCCACGGAAACGATCTGCGCGGCGCGCAAGACCTGGCTACGGCCGGTGGGGGCAGGCGACGACGGTGCATCGGTCATGGGCGGCATTATAGCCTGCGCGGGGTGGGACAACGAAAAAGCGGGCCGGTGAAAACCGGCCCGCTTTGAGTTACTGGAGAGTCAGGAACGCCGACACCTGACTCTCGTTAAAAGGAGGAGAAGAAGAAGAGATTTTTACCCTTCACCCTCTAGTATAGGGAGGAAAAAAACCCCTGCTGTACGCAAAAGCTACTCGCAGCCTACGCAAAACCTACGCTTGTGCGTGATTTCACAACTAGCTACATTCAAAAACGCCTTTCCTCACTTGCGCGGCGAGTGTTCCGTTCTAGAATCGGCTCATGTCTCGCCGGCGTGCTCTCGCTCTCATGGTCCTCTGTCTGCTGGCGGCTGCATTGCTGCGCATCCCCGGCCTGGAGCAGACGCCGCCCGGATTGCACTACGACGAGGCGGCAAACGTCGTGCTCGCCAGGGAAATTGGCCTGCAGGGGGAGCGGCCGATCTTCATCTCCAGCTATACGGGCAAAGAAGTCCTTTTCTTTTATCTGGCCGGGGCGATGATGCGCATCGCCGGCCCGTCAGCGTTTGCGTTGCGCCTGACGGCTGCATTCGTGGGCCTGCTAACGGTCGCCGCCACCTATACGCTGGGACGCGCATTGCTGGCCGACCGGCGGCTGGCTGTTCTCGCCGCGGCGCTGCTGGCTATCAGCTTCTGGCATCTGGTCTTCAGCCGGTTGGGCTTCCGGGCCATCGGCCAGCCCCTACTGCAGGCGCTGGCCGTGCTGGCCCTCTTTCGCGGCCTGCGGCAGCCGCACTGGCGTTGGTTTGTGCTCGCCGGCCTCTTCCTGGGGCTGACTGCCTATACCTATCTGGCTGCGCGCCTCTTCCCGCTCCCATTGCTGCTGGCTTTGCTGCCGGTGCTCGCCTCCGGCCGGCAGCGCCTGTTGCAGCTTGGCCTGGTGGGCGTAGTCGCCCTGGCGGTGCTGGCGCCTCTGCTGCTCTATTTCTGGCGCCATCCCGATGCCTTCTGGGTGCGCATCGATCAGGTCGCGCCGGCCGAAAGCCTGACCGTAGGCCAGAGTTATCTGCGCTCGCTGGGCATGTTCTTCCTGGTCGGCGATCCCTACTGGCGGTTTAACCTGCCCGGCCGGCCGCTCTTCAACTGGCTGTGGGGCGGTCTGGGTCTGGTGGGTTGGGGCAGCCTGCTCTGGCGCTGGCGCCACTGGTGGTACGACTGGCAAAAGGCTGCCGTGCTCCTCCTGCTGCTCGTGCCCTGGCTGATGATCCTGCCCACTGCGCTGGCTGTGGGCGAAATCGTGCCCAGCAACCTGCGCGCCATCGGCCTCATTCCGTTCATCTTCTTTCTGCCCGCGCTTGGCCTGCTTCTGCTCATGGACCAAATATCTCGTCTGCTGCGCCGGCCGGGCCAGAACCTGGGTCCTGCCCTGGGCCGCCTGAGCCTTTTTGACGGTTACGATCTGAACATAACCTTCGTCGCCCTGGTCATCTTGCTGGCCGGCAGCGCCGTCACCGCCCGGCTCTACTTCCAGGAATGGGGACGCCGGGCAGACCTCTTCTACGATTCAGACGGCGATCTGGTGGCTGTGGCAGAGTTCCTGGCGCAGGAGGCGCCCCCGGCCGACCATCTCTATGTAGCCGCCGAACATTACCGCCACCCGACGCTCGCTGCGCTGTCATCCGATTACGAGCGCATCCGCTGGCTGCCGGGCAGCCAGGCGCTGGCGCTGCCGGCTGCGGGCTCGGCCCTCTACGTCTTCCCGCACAGCAGCCCGGCGCCGGCCTGGGCACGTCCCTATCTGGCCCAGGGAGAGCGGATACCCGGCCCGTCGGGTCCCGGCGGCGAGACGCTCTTTGAAGCTTTTTATCTGCCACAGCCAGCCGGGCCGGCCGTTGCGGAGCCGCTGGACGCCACTTTTGGGGGCGCCGTCACCCTGCTCGGCTACGAGGTAGAGCCGGGAACGAGTGGCGACACGTTGCCGCTGCTGCTGGTCTGGCGCATTGACAGCCCGCTGCCCGGAGCGCCGCGCCCCTTTGTCCATTTGCTGGACGCCTGGGGCCATCGCTGGAGCCAGCTTGAGGCCGATGCCTATCCGGCCGAGCAGTGGGCGACCGGCGACGTCGTCGTCCAGCACGTGGACTTGCCATTGCCCGATGGCCTGCCCCCCGGCAGCTACCGGCTGCGCCTCGGCCTGTTTGACGAACAGACCGGCAACCGGCTGCCGCGCCTCGACGAAGAAGGCCGCTATGCCGGCGACTCGGCGCTGATCGAACAGGTGACGGTTGTCGCGGGCCCGCCGCCGGCCGAACAGCCCACCGCGCCGCAGGGTGTGCCTGTGGAAGTGCGCCCCGGCCTGACCCTCCTGGGTTATGAGCGCGGCGCTGAAAGCACCCGTACCGGAGATACCCTGCCGCTGGCCCTCTGGTGGTGGGCCTCGCTGGACCCGCCCCGGCTGTCCGTGCGCCTGGAGCTTTACGACGGCTCGCGAGGCAGGCTGCTCGCCAACAGCCAGCCGGCCCACGGCACCTACCCCTTCAGCCGCTGGCGTGCGCCGGCCTTTGTCGTCGATCGCCTCGACCCGGCCGTGCCGCTCGACCTGCCGCCGGGCAGCTACCGCCTTCAGCTACGTGTCCTGGACGAAGCGGGCGGCACGCTGCACACGAGTGACCTTGGGCCGCTCGTGGTCGAAGCAACCGAGCGCACCTTTACCCCTCCGCCCGTCGATAGTCGGCTCGAAGCGGCGTTTGGCGGCGAAATCGCCCTGCTAGGCTATAATCTGGAGCAGGCGACGCCCAACCGGGCCAACCTCGAGCTGGTCTGGCAGGCCATCGAAGCGCCGGCGGCTGCCTATCACGTCTTCGTTCACCTCCTCCGGCCCGATGGCTCCTGCTGCATCTGGCAGAGTGACGCGATGCCCCGTGGGGGCAGCTATCCGACCGACCGCTGGCTGCCCGGCGAGGTCGTCGCAGAGAGCTACGAAATTGTCCTGCCGGCCAATCTCGAGCCGGGCCAGTATCCGCTGGAGGTTGGGCTGTTCCTGCTGGAGAATGGGCGGCGGCTGGTCGCGTCCTCGCCCGGACTGCCGGAGGATGATGCCGTGGACCTGCAGCCGCTCACCATACCGTGACCAGAGAGGCACGTTCGCAAGCCGTCGATGAAGCTTGAGTTGTGGCGACAGAGCCGGGGTTTGCTACGCTGGCTGCGGCGTATGCGGTCGGGCTGGCTGGGTGTGGGCATCGAAGCCTGGCGGCGCACTTTCACCCTGGAGTCCTCGCTGGTCGCTGCCGCACTCGCTTACTTCTCGCTCTTTTCCTTTTTCCCGCTCCTTATCTTCACGACCATGCTGGCCAGTACCAGCGTCGGCTCGGCGCTGGACCGCTCGGAGATCATCGCCCAGATCAGCTTTATTGCCCCCGCCCTCTCGTATCTGCTGGAGAGCCAGTTGCAGCGGATTGTCGAGATGGAGCAGTCAATCACGGGCCTCGCCGTGGTCAGTCTTCTCTGGTCCGCGTCCAGCATCTTTTATGTACTGACGCGCACCGTCGACGGCATCTGGAGTAAGGGACGCACCCGCCCCATCTGGCAGCACCGCGGCCGGGCGCTGGGCAGTGTCATCGTCATCAGCGTCTTGCTGCTACTGGCTTCGCTGGCTCACGGCACTGTCGTCGCCATCGTCAATGTCTTCTTTCCGACGCAGTTGCAGCCGCTGACCAACCTGCTTTCGCAGCTCGTCGTCATCGTCGTGGGTATCGCCCTCTTCGCCATCGTCTATCGCTTCCTGCCCAGCTCCGAGGTGAGCTGGCGCGACGTCTGGCCCGGCGCCGTCGTTGGCGGCCTGCTCTGGGAGGTCCTGAAGCGGGTCTTTCTCTTTTACGCGACCAATTACCTGGCCCAACCCAACCTGACCCAGCTCATATACGGCTCGCTGGCAACCATTGTTGCTTTCATGACCTGGGCCTACGCCAGCAGCATCATCCTCATCTACGGCGCCTATCTCAACGTCGTCCTGGGCGAGCGACGCCCAGTAGCAGAGGTAGCGCAAACACAAGTAGCACGCCTGTGACGTGTGCCTCGGCCTGCTCGTAGTTGAACAGGAAGACGCGCACGTGCCCGTAGACGACGACCGATAGCTGCGCCGCCAGCAGCAGGGCAAGCCCGGCAACCAGCCGCCTTCGCGGCCTGTTTTCGAGGAGCAGCCACGGGAAGAGCCAGGCTGTATACCAGATACGAAAGGCCAGCGCCGCTGCCAGATAGCCGGCGAAGGCGTCGCCAATTGAACGCACCGCCGGGCGCCCGCGCCAGGTAACCCACAACAACCAGATGTAGAG
>JAAYYY010000273.1 GCA_012515125.1 Chloroflexota bacterium | reverse complement strand
TCGCCGTGCTCGCCGCCCGCGGGGGGCTGGGCTTCGAGGCGGCAGTGGAGAGCGATGTAGCGCCGCTGAACCGGCTGGCTGCGGCGGCGCTGCAGGCCGGCGATGTGCGCGTAATGCGCGATCCCACCCGCGGCGGCGTCGCCAGCACGCTCAACGAGATCGCCCGCCAGTCCGGCGTCGCCATCGTCCTCGACGAGGCGGCGCTGCCCGTCCGCCCCGCCGTCGCCGCCGCCTGCGAGATGCTGGGCTTCGACCCGCTCTACATCGCCAACGAAGGGCGGCTGCTGGTCATCGTGGGCCGCGACGAGGCAGACGCCGTGCTGGCGGCGATGCGTGCTGCCCCTTACGGCGCAGAGACGGTCGTCGTCGGCGAGGTGCGCGCGGAGCCGGCGCGCCGCGTCCTGCTGCGCACCGCGCTGGGCAGCCTCCGTATTGTGGACATGCTCGCCGGAGAGCTGCTGCCGCGTATCTGCTAGGGGATGCAGCTAATCAATCGGCAGAATGGCGCTGTAGAGCAGCAGCCCGGAAACAATCAGCCCAATGAGCCAGATGGCGTAGCCAAGCCAGCGGGCCCGCACCCATAGCCAGCGGATCATCGCCATCCACAGAATAGCCAGCGCCAGCGCGAGCACCCAGAACTCGGGGTCGGTCAGGCCCGCGCCGGCCGGTAGCAGCAGAAAGAAGATGAGCGAAAAAATCCCCAGCGTGCTCGGAAAGGTCAGGTAAATCGCCAGCAGCGCCAGAAAGTAGAAGTCGAGCCAGTAGAGGATGGCGGGGAGGAACAGGAGGGGCAGCAGGAGCCAGGGGAAGGTGTGCGAGCTGGAGCTTGAGCGTTGGTTCAGCGCCAGGACGAAGAGAGCGAGCAAAAGGGCAACGAGGGCGAGTAACCAGAAGAGCATCTATGAAGCCAGTCCTTGAGATTATGTCATTCTACTAATGATAGCAGGTTTAGCTGTTACCAAACCTACGAAATCGCAACGATTGCTGCAGAGATAGAGGAAAGTCCCCATACGCTTTTGCCGGAGATAGCCTAAGATGGAGGAGAACGACAAACAAGGAAGGTCATGATGTTACACAGTCTGAGTGAGTGGCTCGGCCGGCCCGTTGTCGCCGGCAACGAACCAGTGGGCACAGTCGAGGATGCCGTGCTCGACGTTCTCAACTGGCGGCTGCGCTATCTGGTGGTGGATTTCGACGGCCGGCCGGCGCTGCTGATTCCCGGGGCGCTCTCTCTGCCGGCCGGCGAACAGCCCCTGCAGCTTTCGGTTAGCCGGGAGCAGATCGCCGGTAGCCCGCCGCTACCGGAAACAGGCCTGACGGACGATTACGAGGCGGCCCTGGCAAACCACTATGGCTGGGAGCTTGAGCCGATTGAGCTGGAGACCGACATTGACGAAGACGGGGCGCAGGCCACCGATCATTTGCTGCGCTTTGAGGAGATCCGCGGCCATGCCGTGCGCGCGGCTGATGGGCGCGCCGGCCGGCTCGACGACTTCGTCGCCGGCGACGAGAACTGGGCGCTCTTCTACATGGTCGTCGGCTCGGCAGGCCTGTTTGAAGCCGACCGGCAGGTGTTATTGCCGCCTACCTGGGTGGAGAGGATAACCGAGGACGAAATCGCGGTGGAGCTAAGTAAGGAAACGATCCACAAGAGTCGCCCCTACCAGCCGGAGCATCTGAACGACGATTAGGGCAAGGACTCCCCAGAGACAGAGCTTGACGGCAGCCCGTTGGCCCACAGTGGACAGAGCCGGCTGTTTCAGATCACCGCGTCAGCCCTACTTACGCCTGCGCTGACCACTGGTTGTTTTCGCCAAAGTAGGGGCGCCCTTCGCAGACGGCTCGTATCGCCGGCGCCAGAGCACGGGCGACAGCCAGCTTGGGCAGGTAGCCCTGCGCGCCGGCCCGCCGGGCCCACTGCACCAGCGACGGCTGCACATGCACAGAAACCATAAGCACCGGGCGGCTCCACTGCTTGCGCAGCGC
>JAAYYY010000272.1 GCA_012515125.1 Chloroflexota bacterium | reverse complement strand
GCCCATCCTCCAGCTCAGCCACGCGGGCCCGGGTAATCCCCGCTGCCTGCGCCACCCGCTCTTCAAACTGCCGGTCCAGCTCCTCACGGGCGAGATGGGCGGCTCGGAGCTCGGCCTGGAACATCCGCAGCAGGGCGCGATCGACGAGGTCGTGATTCGACGACCATAGCTCGCGCAGCTCGGCCGGGAGTTGTTCCGATGGCAGTTGCACCACTTCCGGCGACAGGGTCAGGTCGTCGGCAGGCTGTTGGGAGCACAAAGATCTGTACTCGTCTTCGGACAGCGAGCGCACCCAGCCGTTGACGTAGCCGCCGGGCAGGACGCTGATGGAGACCGCATACACGTCGCCCCAGACCCGCCCCCCGCTGCCGATGACGACCTGGCGGGCTACCGTGGAGCCGAAGAGCAATCCTTCGATGGTCACGACAGGCGCCCGGATATGACCGGCGAGCGCAGCACCGGCGACGAGCTTGACCGCCTTTTCTTCGGTTACATCGGCGGTCTTATAACCGGTCAGCCGCAGCGGGCGGGGTTCGCGCCGGAAGAGCCTGCTGAGGAGGCTGCCTTCTCCGTTCTGCGCCACAGTTCTCCTGGTTCGTCTGCCCCGGTAGATCTCACGCCGACGGGCGCCGGGACGCCACAGCCCGCCGACTCTCCCCGGATAAGCCTCAAACGCAGATTGTAGCCGGATCGCCGAATGAGCGCATCTTCCATGCAGCCAGTTCGTCGCCTTCCCGCAAAAATCGGTTAGAATATTCACAGCATTTGGCTATCGGGCGTATTCGTGTCGCTTCACTCTCAGTTATGCTTAACACGATGAATCGAAAAATCCGCACCTCATCGCTTTTGGTGGTCGCACTCGCCCTGCTGGCGTGCCTCCTCGCCGGCGTGGTGCGCGCGGCGCCAGGCCCGGCGCTCTCGCGCCACACAGCCATTACCGGCCCGGTGGAGCTAACCATGACGATTGAGCCCGCGGTTGCCAGGCCCCGGGACACCGTTACGCTGGACGTGACGCTCGTCAACCGGCAGGTGCAGGCGGCAGCACCTGAGGTCTTCTTGCGTATTCCGCCCAGCCTCTCGCCGCAGGCCGAGCGGCTGCCCGCCGGCACCACCTTCAATTTTCTGGACAACTCGCTTTCCTGGATGCCCGTTCTACCGGCCAATGGCACGGCGACCCTGCAGCTGACGTTTGTCGCCAGCGTGGCCGATTTGCTGCAGCCGGTACACGAAGTAGAGGCTTTCCTGCGCTACGGTGACGAGGAACGCTCGGCGACAGTTGAGCTATGGGTTGGACTGCCGCCGACGGTCAGTGTCGGCGCCTCGCCGGCTCTGGTCTCCGTGGGCGAGCCGGTGAAGCTGACTGCCCTGACGACCGGCGCCGGCCCGTTCGTGCAGACGTGGGACCTGGGCGACGGTCGCGAGCTGAGCGCTACCGATCCGGAGGTCGTCTACTCCACTCCCGGCACATACGAGGTCACGGCCCATGTTGCGAACCCCCTGGCGATGGCTTCGGGCTCGACCAGTATAACCGTGGTCGCTAACCCGATTGCCGCTTTCACGGTTGACGACGACCGGCCGGTGGTCTCTCAAACTGTCCAGTTCACCGACCAGAGCGGCGGGCAGCGTCCGCTGCTATACCAGTGGGATTTTGGCGACGGCAAGACGTCTCGCGAAGCGCATCCCCGCCACCAATATGCAGAGCCGGGCATCTACACCGTCCGGCTCGTCGTCGAAAGCGAGTACGGTATGGATGAAGCCAGCCAGACGATCACCGTTGGCGCCGGTCCGGTCGTCGATTTCATCCTTGACGATCGTACCGGCACGGGCCAGCCATTCTACGCTCAGGCCTACGCCGACGAGAGCACGACCCGGCTACAGTGGGACATGGGCGACGGGAGCCATTACGAGGGAGAAGTTGTCGAGCATATCTACTATGCTACCGGCGATTACCTGGTAACGCTGCGTGCCGAAAACGATTTTGGCGCCAGCGAGGTCACACGCTGGGTTCGCGTGGACGCCGGCAATTACTTCTCCTGGCTGCCCACCATTTTCGGCCCGCTGACGAGGACGATCCCGACGCTGCAGCTGGAAACCGGCACGCTGATCCAGTCCGGCGGTGAGGCGATTCAGCTGACCCCCGCGCCGGAGCCGGTCGTCGCGTCGCCGCCTCCCCAGCCGGAGCCGCTGGCGCCTCCGCCGGGCAGTTCGGAGACTGCCGTCGAGCCGCCCACGGCAGCGCCCAATCCTGCCCCCGTTGGTTCCGGCGCTGCGGCGGAGCCTCCTGCCGTCGTGGGAACGCCTGTGGCGGGCGCGCCGGTTGCGCTGCAGCCGCAGCCGCCGCTATCGCCCAACGCTACGCCGGCCGAGCAGCTCCTCTGGTACATCAACGAGGCGCGCCGCCTGCATGGCCTCGCGCCGCTGGCGTACAACTACGAGCTGAGCGTCGCCGCGCAGATGCATACCGAGGACCTCGTGAGCAATCCCAACATCATGCACGAGGGCTCCGATGGCTCGCGCCCGCCGGAGCGCCAGCGCCGTTACGGCTATCTCGGCATTTACGGTGGTGAGGCGGTCGCCTGGGGTTTCGACAACGCCGTGCCTGTCGTGGAGTTCTGGGTGAACAGCCCGCCGCACAGGACCCTTATCCTTAACCCCAACGCGCGCGAGGTGGGGGTCGGCTACTACGCTGACAGCCGCGCGCCGAACATCTGGTACTGGACGGCCGAGTTCGGGATCATCCTCGGCTCGGAGCCGGAAGCGCCCGCGCCGACGCCCAACTGAACCCAACTTCAAGCCATAACAAAAGACCTTCCTTGCGGAAGGTCTTTTCATTTTTATTGGGCTTGGTATGGCGCGGCGTTATCGCCCGAGCCTGTCCCTGAGGATCTCCTTCAGGTCCGGCTGGCCGATGATCTGCAGGGCATAGCGCACGCGCTGGGCGGGCTTTTCGATGTTGATGAGACGGGCCAGATCGATGGGCGTGGCGACCAGCACCAGGTCGGCCGGCGTGGCGTTCACCGTCGCCTCCAGATCTCTGATCTGCTCGTCGCCATACCCCATCGCGGGCAGGATACCTCTGGCGTTGGGGTACTTCTTGAAGGTCGCCGCAATCGAATCTACGGCGTAGGGCTCGGGATCGACAATCTCGGCCGCATCGAAGTAGTTCGCCGCCACGTAGCCCGCGCCATAGCGCATTTCGCCGTGCGTCAGCGTCGGTCCGTCCTCGATAACCAGGACGCTCTTGCCGCGGATCGCCTCTGGATTCTCGACAAAAACCGGCGAAGCAGCGCGAACGAGGATCGCGTTGGGATTGAGACTGCGAACGTTCTGCTGCACCTCGACCACATTCTTGTTGTCGGCCGTGTCTACCTTATTGATCACGATGACATCGGCCATCCGCACGTTGGTCTCGCCCGGATGATAACGCAGTTCGTGGCCCGGCCGGTGCGGATCGACGACCGTAATATGCAGGTCGGGGCGGTAGAAGGGCAGGTCGTTATTGCCCCCATCCCAGATGATGATGTCGGCCTCTTTTTCGGCCTCCTTCAGAATCTGATGGTAATCGACCCCTGAATAGATGACTGCGCCCATGTCGACGTAAGGCTCATATTCCTCACGCTCTTCGATGGTGCACTCGTGCCGGTCCATGTCCTCGTAGGTAGCGAAACGCTGCACGGCCTGCTTCGCCAGGTCGCCATAGGGCATCGGATGGCGAACGGCGACGACGCGCTCGTAGCCAAGCTCCTGCAGCGCCCGGACGACGTAACGCGACGTCTGGCTCTTACCGCTGCCCGTGCGCACGGCGTTGACAGAGATGACCGGCTTTTCCGATTCGAGCATCATCTCGTTGGGCCCCAGCAGGCGGAAATCCGCGCCGGCTGCGAGCACGCGAGACGCGAGATGCATCACATATTCGTGGGAAACGTCCGAGTACGAGAAGACGACCTGGTCGACCTGCTTTTCGCGGATCAGATTTTCGATGTCGGACTCGGGATAGATGGAGATACCGTCGGGATACAGACTTCCGGCAAGGACGGCCGGGTACTGCCTTCCCTCGATGTTGGGGATCTGTGTGGCGGTAAAGGCTACTACCTCATATGCCTCGTTGTCACGAAATGTGCTGTTGAAGTCGTGGAAATCACGGCCGGCGGCGCCGGCAATCAGCACTCGTATGCGCCTGTTTTGCGATGCCATCTTTTCTCCTTTGAAGGTGTCTAACTTGGCCAGCTCCACGCGTGGAAGGTGGTGCCCCTATCTTACCAGAAACGGGATTGCGGGCCACCCGCTACCTTCGTATAGGATGATTTTTCGACATTAATCGTGCTCCTCACGTCTACTGACCGCTACCAATAGTTTCACGTCGATTTAACGCTATCACCTGCCCGATTATGTCGCTCTTGTTGATATTATGAAAAGTAGTGTTATAATGCAGGATAACATAATCTATACCCTGTGTCCTCTTTCTCCGACTATGCGCAAAATTGACCTGCTGCCGCTCGAAGCAGCGCAAGAGGAGTGGCCGGCGATGAAGGAACAAATCCTCGCCTTCCTGGACTATCTCAGAGAGGAATACAAGTATTCCGACAATACCATCGCCGCGTACAAGAACGATCTCAACCAGTTCTATCGTTTTCTCGCCAGCGAGGAACGGGCGGCTAGCTCGTGGGACACGATAACCGGCGAGCAGGTTGGCGCATATGTCCGCCATATGAAGGACCAGCCCTATGCGTCGTCCTCGGTGGCCCGCAAGGTTGCCGCCGTCAAGTCCTTCTTCCACTACCTTTATGCGCGCGACATCATCCCCGAAGACCCGACTACGGAGATTGACTCGCCAAAAGTCAAGAAACGGCTGCCCCGCACCCTCAGCGAACAGGACGTGAACAATCTGCTCATGGCGCCGGCCGGCAGCCGCAATCCCAAAAATCTCCGCGACCTCGCCCTGCTCCACCTGCTCTACGCGACCGGCATGCGCGTGACGGAGGTTGTCTCGCTGCAGCTCAACGACCTCGACCTGGACGAGTCGGTGCTCTACTGCCCCGGCAAAGACAGCCAGGTGCGCCGCCTGCCCTTTGACGCGCAGACGCGGGCGATTCTGGTTGATTACCTTGAACACGGACGGCCCCACCTGGCCAAAGAAGAGAGTGAGGCCGCGCTCTTTCTCAATCACCGGGGGCGCCAGCTGACCCGGCAGGGCCTCTGGCTGATCATCAAGGCTTATGCGCGAGTGGCGAAACTGAGCATGGACGTAACGCCGCACACCCTGCGGCACAGCTTCGCCGCCCACAAGCTGGAACGCGGGGCCGATCTCCAGCGCATCCAGCAATTACTGGGGCACGCCAACATCTCCACAACTCAGGTCTATACGCAAATTAGCGAAGAGGAGTAGCCGGGCTTATGTCCGAATTCGTCAGCCGCGAACAGATTCAGGAAGCGGTCGCTTTTGTACGCCGGCGCACCGGCCAGCAGCCGGCTATCGGCCTCGTCCTCGGCTCGGGCCTCAGCGGCCTCGCCGAAGCGGTAACCAGCGCCGACATCATCCCCTACCAGGAGATCCCCCACTGGCCTGCTTCCACGGTGCCCGGTCACAGCGGGCGGCTTGTCGTCGGCGAGCTGGAGGGCCGCGCCGTTCTGGTGCAGCAGGGGCGAGCGCATTTCTACGAGGGCTATTCCCTGTCGCAGATCACGCTGCCCGTTCGCGTCATGATCGGCCTGGGGATCTCGACGCTGATCCTGACCAACGCCGCCGGGGGCCTCAATCCCGACTTCCGGGCCGGCGATCTGATGCTGATCCGCGATCACCTCAACCTGCCCGGCTTGGCCGGGAACAATCCGCTGCGCGGGCCGAACGACGACGAAGCCGGCCCGCGCTTTCCCGATATGACCTTCCCCTATGACCCCGACCTGCGTGCACTCGCGGCGTCGGTAGCCGCCGACGAAGGCATCCCGCTGCGGGAAGGCGTCTATGCCTTCGTCGGCGGGCCCAGCTTTGAGACGCCGGCCGAGCTGCGGATGCTGCGCGCGCTGGGCGCGGACGCCGTCGGCATGTCTACAGTACCGACCGTCGTCGTTGCGCGCCATGCCGGTATCCGCGTACTGGGCATCTCCACCATCACCAATGTCCCGAGCATGGATCCCCGGCCGGGGCAGATGACCACGCACGAGGAGGTACTGGAGGTCGGCGCGCTCGTTGTCCCCCGCCTGACGCGCCTGCTCCACGCGCTTTTGCGCCGGCTTGCCTGATCGGCTGGCCGGGTCTGTTATGGAGCGTCTGTACGTTTTCCTCATCCGCAACGACGTCTGGATCTTCATACTCTGCACGCTTGGCCTGCTGTGGTTCGGCGCCGAGCTGCTGCGCACATTGGGCGCGGCTCGCCGCGCCGTCTTCAGCCTGGAGCGGGAGACAGCCCTGCGGGCCCGCAACCGGGCCTTTCTGATTGTCGTTGTGCTGCTGGCCATCATCAGCACGCTCGTCTACGTCAACCGGGAGATCGCCCCTAATCTACCCCCCGGCGTCCTGCGCGCGCCGACACCCACGCCCGATCCTCTCGCCCTGCCGGCCGGCCCGCCCTCGGAGACAGAGGTGGTCGGTCCTACGGTCACATCGCCCGTTGCTGCCCCAACCGTCACCCTGCCCGGGGGAACGATTCTTGAGACGCCGACCTCAGAGCCGGGAACGCCCGAAGCCGGCACGCCGGACGAGACGCTGCCCGCAACGACTCCCACGGCGCCGGTTCGCGTCGACACCTGCACGCCGCGCGCAACTATCACCGAGCCGCCCAATGGCGCCAACGTTCAGGGCATCCTGAACGTCTTCGGTACGGCCAACACAGCCGACTTCGGCTACTTCGAGCTGGAGATCAGCGGCCCGCAGACCAACGGGCGCTGGGCTTCCCTGCTGGGCCGGCGCATTACCCAACCGGTGGTCGACGGCTTCCTGGGTGGTAATATCAACCTGAGCCAGTGGGAGTCGGGCTCCTACCTCGTGCGCCTGACGGTGGGCGACACGGACGGCAATATCACCAACCAGTGCGCAGTTGACATCACGCTGATCAACGATTGATGGCGGGCGCTATTCTTCCTCGAGCAAATCAGCGCGCCCGAAGAAAAGCAGCGTCGTATTGCCGTAGGTGCGCTCGTCGTACAGCGCCAGCCCATCGAGCGCCAGCCCCTCCAGCGGCCGCTCGCGCAATTCCCGCGGATCAATCTGTACGACGACGATGCCACTCTCCGTGAGGAAGCGCTCCGATCGTTCGGCGATGATCTCCAGCGCCTGGCTCCACAGCTCTTTGTACTGCGGCGGTGCGACAAAAATGACGTCAAAGGGGGCGAAGAGATCGCCGCGCAGATAGGTGAAGGCGTCGGTGCGGATCACCGTCGCGCCGTCCATGAGCTGCGTGTGCTTCAGATTGGCGTAGATTGTGCTGATCGCCTCCCGGGCCGCGTCGAGGAAGACAACCTGCCGGGCGCCCCGGCTCAGCGCTTCGATGCCCACCTGCCCCGTGCCGGCAAAGAGGTCCAGCCAGCGCGTTCCCGGCACGAAATAGGGGCCGAGCAGGTTGAACAGGTTCTCCTTGATGCGGTCCATCATCGGGCGCGTCTTGTCGCCCGGCACAGGACTCAGCTTCCGTCCTTTGGCCCGCCCGCTGATCACGCGCATGGTCTCCTCCTCATCACTCGCCAATCGTCACGCTGCCCAGTGTAACCACGTCGTCAAGCGGCTGGCCCATATCGTCTACGACCGGCAGCCGCTCTCCTTCCGCCTGCAGCCAGAGCCCGGCGGTCAGGCGATAATCATCCGGCGGCAGGTCGGGCGGCAACATCAGCCGGTGCTGGTCCCGCACGTAGCGGTCCAGGGGCCACCGCCGGGTGGGAAACTCACCCGGGTTTAGTTTATCAGACTGGGTAACGATTGTACCGTCCGGCCAGAGCAGGTGGACGAAGACCTGATAGTTCTCGGCTGCCGCCCTCTGCGCCTTCCAGTACAGAGTGACTGTAACCGTTTGTCCCGCATGCGCTTCTTCCGGCGCGTCATAGCCGATCAGGGCAATCTCGCCGTTGAGGCTGGCGAAGAGATCATGCTCAGCCGGGATAGCCTGATAGCCCGACGACTCGACATGCAGCCAGCCTCCGGCTGCCAGCAGGCCATAGAGCAGCGCGGCGGCGGCAACCGCTGCCAGAACCGGCCCGGCCGGCGCGTCCGAAACCGGCGCTGCCGCCGGCTGGGCGGCTGGCCTGCGACGATGCAGCCAGAGGGCCACCGCACCGGCTACCAGGGCGGCGAGCGCACTGACCAGCCACGCAGCCCGCTGAGGCGGCGTCGCCCGCAGCGCCACCTCGACGACGTGCTCGCCGGCCGGCACGGGGATGACGAGAAAACCTTCTGGACGGCCGACCTCCGTGGCCACCGGCTCGCCGTCCACGCGCGCTTCCCAACCCGGAAAGGCGAACTGGAACAGCCGCAGCGGGAACGGCTCGGCCGACGAGACGACGTAGCGGGCCAGCAGCGGCCTGACCTGCTCGGCGCGGACGGTCGTCCCCGGAGGCAGTGTGGCCCGGTTCACCCGGTCCGGGATTTCGTTGGCGCGCATCGCCTCCACCACCTGCTCCGTAGGCCGGGGAATGACATCCACCGTGGCGGGCACAAAGTCGGCCGTGGAGGTTGTACCCAGCCAGCGCCCGCGCATCTCTTCGGCCAGCACGCCGGCTACCGAGGTATCCCACGCCTCTCCGGACCAGGGCGGCACCTGCAGTAGCGGCAGCCCCGCCAGGATAATCAACCCCACCAGCAGCGCCGGCAGCCAGCGGGCCGCCCGGCCACCCAATTGCCGCACCAGCGCTTCGGCGGCGATGCCTCCCAGAACGGCGAGAACCGGCGCTGCCAGGGCGAGCAGGCGCCACGGAAACTGGAAGTAGGGCAGCAGCGGCACCCGTGCCCACACGGGTGCGGAGAGCGGCAGCATCATCGCCAGGAGAACGAGGGCCGCCAGGGCAAAAAAGAGCGCCCGTCGCGGCGCGCGCACCTGCCGGAGCGTCAGGAGCAGGACGGCTGCCAGCGCCAAGAGCCATTGGGGCAACCCCAGATTCAACCGGAAGGCGGCCTCGGTCGCCCCCCAATCGAGCCGGCCCGGCGGCCCAAGCAGCCCGGCGACTGACAGGAAATGGTTGCGATAGTCGAAGTGCCCGCCGTCGCCGATCAGCGTGTTCAGGTTGACCGCTTCCTGTTCCAGCGCCACAGGCAGCCAGAAGAAGGCAGCCAGTGCAACGCCGACCAGCAGCGCGCCCAGGCGCAGGCCGCAGACGGCGCGGCTCCCCTCCCGGCCGGCACACTCCCACACCGTCCAGACGAGTAGAAGCGCAAAGGAAGCGAGCGCGAGCAGGTTGTGGCTGAGGATGACGGCGGCGACGAGCGCGACCGCGAGCAGCCACGCCCCGGCGCTGCGTCGGCGCAGCCTGTCCAGGGCCCACAGCGCGGGCGGCAGCAGCGACATACCGAAGGTCTCGGCGAGGTCGCCCCGCGCATGAGGATCGACGTAGAGCACGTAAGGAGCAAAAGCATAGGCGGCCGCAGCAACCAGAGCGCCGCTGCGGCCCCAATAGACGCGCACGAAGGCATAGGTACCCAGCGCCCCCAACAGCACGCCGAGGATGAAGACCGCCCGTACCCCATCGACGGCGTCCCACCAGGGTAGCAGCGCCACAGGCAGCCCGGCGTAGTAGCTGAGCGGCGCATAGTAATTGAAGATGGGGTAACCGTAGCCGAAATAGAAGTTCGGCGCCCAGCGCGGGTAAAACTCGCCCGCCGCGACGAGGCGAGCCAGCTCCGCCAGCCGGTAGACGTGCAACTCGGCGTCGGTGAAGCGCGGCAGGCCCGGCCGGGATAGGAAAGGCCAGAGGGCCAGCGCCGCGATGGCCAGCACGGCGAGGAAACCAGGATCGAGGCGTTGTAGCCGTTGCCGCATCACTGCTCCATAAAAGAGAGAGACGTGAAACGCAAGAATAGGGGCGTTTCACGTCTCAGGCCAACCGGTTTACCGCCGGTTGGCTGTCGTGTTGCCTCCGCCGGGCGCGTCAGGCAATTAGCTCGACGATCTGCTCCGGGTGATCGGCCACGCACACGCCAACTTCGTTGAGCGCTTCGATCTTCCCCTCGGCCGTGCCACTGCTGCCCTCGACGATGGCTCCGGCGTGTCCCATCCGCCGGCCGGGAGGGGCTGACCGGCCGGCAATGAACGCCGTCACCGGCTTGGTCATGTGGCGGGCGATGTAGGCCGCGGCCCGTTCTTCGTCGTTGCCGCCAATCTCGCCGATCATGACGACCTGCTCGGTCTCTGGGTCTTCCTCGAACATCTTCAGCACGTCGAGGAAGCTGGTGCCGTTAATCGGGTCGCCGCCAATGCCGACACAGGTCGTCTGGCCGATGCCTCGCTCGGAGAGGGCGTAGACCACTTCGTAGGTCAGGGTGCCGCTGCGCGACACGACGCCGACGGGGCCGGGCGTGCAGATCGACGCCGGAATAATGCCGACCTTCACGCCTTTGTCGGCTGTCAGCGGCGTGATCAGGCCCGGGCAGTTCGGGCCGATGAGGCGCGTCCCTTTGGCGTCGAGATACGCACGGACCTTGACCATATCCAGTACGGGAATACCTTCCGTCAGGCAGATGATCAGCTCGATGCCGGCGTCTGCCGCTTCATAGATGGCGTCGGGTGCGAAGCGCGCTGGCACAAAGATGCACGACGTGTTCGCCCCCTGCGCCTCCACGGCTTTCTTGACCGTGTTAAACACCGGCACGCCTTCTACCCACTGCCCCCCCTTCCCCGGGGTGACGCCGGCGACAATTTCGGTGCCATACTCCAGCATTTGCCGGGTGTGGAACTCGCCCTGCCGCCCGGTGATACCCTGTACTACCAGCCTTGTGTTCGCGTCAATCAGGATGCTCATCTCGTCCTCTCTGGCTAAGCGGCGGCTGCTGCCACGGCTTTCTGGGCGGCTTCTGTCAGTGTGCGCGCCGTCTGCATATCGGCTGCTTCCAGCATCTGCAGCCCTTCCTCGGCGTTGGTGCCCAGCAGGCGCACGACCATCGGCACATCTGTGGTCACGTCCTTTAGCGCATCGACGATACCCTGCGCCACCTCGTCGCCGCGAACGATGCCGCCGAAGATGTTCACCAGAACTGCCTTTACGTTCGGGTCGGAAAGGATAATGCGGAACGCCGCGCTCACACTCTCTGGCGTGGCGTTGCCGCCGATGTCCAGGAAATTGGCCGGCTCGCCGCCGTAGAGCTTGATCATGTCCATGGTCGCCATTGCCAGGCCGGCGCCGTTGACCATGCAGCCAATTTCGCCGTCCAGCTTGATGTAGGTCAGGCCCGCAGCGCGCGCTTCCCGCTCGGCCGGCGGCTCCTCCTCCGTATCGCGCATCTCCGCCAGCCGGGGATGGCGGTACAGCGCGTTGTCGTCAATCGACATCTTGCCGTCTACCGCCAGCAGGGTGTTGGCGCCGGTCACGACCAGCGGGTTGATCTCCGCGAGCGAGGCATCGTTGCGTCGGAACGCCTCGTAGAGCCCAAAGGCGACCCGGTGAAAGTCACGCCAGAGCGCCGGAGGGAGATCCATGGCGGAAGCAAGGTAAGTTGTCTGGTAGCCACGCAGTCCGATATTCGGATCGATATGGACGCGAATGATTTTCTCGGGCGTCGTCGCCGCTACCTCCTCGATATCCATGCCGCCGGCAGCGGAGGCCATCAGCATCGGCAGCCGCTTCTCGCGGTCCAGCAGGACGGCCAGATAAATCTCCTGTTCGATGCCAGGGGCCTGCTCGTCGATCAGCACTTTGCGGACCGTATAGCCCTTGATGTCCATACCCAGGATCTCGCTCGTGCGCTGCTCGGCCTCGTCTGGGTTGGAGGCCAGCTTGACGCCGCCGGCCTTCCCGCGTCCGCCGGTGAGCACCTGCGCCTTCACGACAACCTTGCCGCCAAGCTCGCGCGCTATCTCGCGGGCGTCGGCGGCGGAAGTCGCCACATCCCCTTTCGGAATCGGCACACCCTGTTCGGCAAACAGCCGCTTTGCCTGATACTCGTGTAGATTCACTTAGTGCTCCTTTGATGGTGGGAAATAGTTCATCTTGGTGAACGGTTGACAACGCTCCGCCCGCGTTCCTCCTTTCTCTATGCCGGGTCATTATAGCACGCGTCTTTGCCCCAGAAAAAACTGCTGCCCGGCGGGCGACGTTGACATAGTCTGGGCTATGCCGGATAATCGGCCCTGGAGATTCCAGGCGGTATAGGGCCTATGCCCACATTCCTTTTCACCGACATCCAGGGCTCGACCCAGTTGTGGGAGGTCCACGGCCGGGCAATGGGAGCCGCACTATCGCAGCATGACCAGATCCTGGCAGACTGTGTGGCGATACATGGCGGCCGGATTGTCAAGCATACGGGCGACGGGGTCTTTGCCGTGTTTGACGGCGGGCGGCCGCTGCATTGTGCTCTGGACATTCAACGCCGGCTCGAGGCCACCGATTGGACCCCAATCGGCCGTCTGCGCGTGCGGATCGCCCTGCACGCCGGCGAGGCAGAGCGACGGGGCGACGACTATTTTGGCTCGGCCGTAAACCGCACGGCCCGCCTCCTCGTCGCTGCCTGGGGCGGGCAGATCGTGCTTAGCGAAGATGTGGTCCGGTTGTTCGAGGCGCCGGAAGGCAGCGTGCTCCGCGACTACGGCGTCCATATGCTCAAGGATCTCGACCACCCGCAGCAGATCTTCGGGCTGATCGACGACGAGCGACGGGAAGAGGAATTCCCGCCCCTGCGCTCCCTATCGACCCGCTCGCACAACCTGCCCCCGCAGCCTACGCGCTTCGTCGGCCGGGACAAAGAACTGGCCGACATCCTTGAGCGGCTGGACAGCCCCAACTGTCGGCTGCTGACGATTGTCGGACCGGGCGGCGTGGGCAAGACCCGTCTGGCTCTACAGGTCGCCGCAGAGAGCATTGACGCGTTCCCCCACGGCGTCTACCAGGTTGGGCTGGCGCCTCTGGCGTCGGGAAACTCAATCATCACGACCATTGCCGAGGCGCTGCGCTTTCCCTTTTCCGGCGAGGACCTGCCCGCCGAACAGCTCTGGCGCTACCTGAAGGATAAGGAGATGTTGCTGGTGCTCGACAATTTCGAGCATCTCATGGCCGACGTTACGGCGATCTCCGACATCGTGCAGAACGCGCCCCGCCTGAAGCTGATCGTCACTTCGCGCGAGCGACTCAATCTGCCCGAAGAGTGGATCTACGAGCTGCGGGGAATGGAGGTTCCAGGCGAGCACGATCTGCAGACGGCCGAGCAATTCGCTTCGGTTCGTCTCTTCCTGCAGCACGTTTATCGGATCAACCCCGGCTTCAAGCTCGCCGACGAGGACCGGGTCTGTATTATTCGCATTTGCCGGTTGGTGGAGGGCATTCCGCTGGGCATCGAGCTGGCTGCGTCCTGGATCCGCATTCTCTCCTGCGTGGAGATCGTCGCCGAAATTGAACGCAGCCGGGATTTCCTGTTCACGAATTCGCCCGGCGTGCCCGAACGGCACCAGAGCCTGCGCGCCGTGTTCGAGTATTCGTGGAAGTTGCTGAACTCCCGCGAGCAGGACGTGTTGCGCCGCCTGTCGGTCTTTCGGGGCGGCCTGTCGCGGGAAGCAGCCGAGGTCGTCGCCGACGCGACCCTGCCCCTGCTCCTCGCTCTCACCGATAAGTCCCTTCTCCGGCGGACGCCGGCAGGCCGTTACCAGATGCTGGACGCGGTCCGCGACTATGCCGCAGAGAAGCTGGAGGCGGAACCCGCCGTTGCCGCCGAGACCGAAGAGCGACATACAGCTTATTACATGGGCCTGCTGCGCATCTACGGTGCGGAGCTGACCGGCGGGCGGCAGCGTGAAGCGCTGGCGGTTCTGGGCGCCGAACGCGCGAACGGCCGCAAGGCGCTGAAATGCGTCATGGCCAAGAGCGACGTTGACGTGCTCTATGAGGTCGTGGAACTACTATTCCATTTATACGAAATCCGGGGCTGGATGCAGGATGGTTTCGACCTGTTCTCGCAGCTGGTCAGGGCGCTGACCCGCGCGCCGCGCAGCCGGAAGCAGGCGATCACGCGCGCGATGGCGGTCGGCTGTCGCGGCTGGTTCTCTAACCGGCTGGGAAACCTTAAGGCGGCCCAACGCGACATCCGGCACAGCCTCACCGTCTTCAATGAACTGGATGAACCGGCCCGGCTTGCCGTCGCGCTCTACGATCTGGGCGTGCTGACCTACCAGATAGGCAATTATGTGCAGGCTGAGAAGCTCTTACACCAGAGCCTGGAGCTGTACCGTGCCACTGGCGAGGCGTTTGGGGCGGCGCGCGCGTTGAGCATCCTGGGAATCGTCGCCCGCGACCAGGGTCTTCTCGACGAAGCGAAAGCGCTCCTCGAAGAGAGCCTGGCGCTGCATCGGGCCCTGGAGGAGAAGCGCGGCATCTCGCGCTGTCTCAACCTTCTGGCGCTCTTGCACCGCGATCAGGGCGAGCTGGAGCTGGCCCGCCTGCAGATGGAAGAGAGCCTGCAGATGTCACGCGAGATCGACGACATCAGCGGCGTCGCCTACGCGCTGAGCCTGCTCGGGGTCGTGCACCACGAAATGGGCGATTACATCGTCGCTCGCGACTATGCCCGCGACAGCCTGGAAATCCGGGAGGCGATCGGGGACCGGCGCGGCTCGGCGTTCTCGCACAACGATCTGGGCCGCGCGCTGATGATGCTGGAGCGTTACGAGAGTGCCCGTCGCCACTTCTACCAGGCGCTGGCCCTCGCCGAAGAGGTACGCGCCCGGCCCATCAGCTGCTACGTGCTGGCTAACGTGGCCGAGCTGGAGCGGCTGCCTAACGATCCCGAGGAAGCCTTCCGCCTGGCCGCGCTGGTTATCGCCTCTGGCACCGGTTTCGAGGTGGCGGTTTCTGCCGCTCAGGCTGTCATCGATAAGGCCGGCCCGCTGCTGCCGCCCGAGCAGATCGCCGCGATCTGGCAAGAGGCGACACCCGAGGCCTTTGAGGAGGTCATTAGCGGGCTGCTGACCACACGGAACACGGCACGGACATCGCTGCCGGCCCGTTAGCTATGCCCGCGTACGGGATGGGGCCGGTAAGGTGCTTCCAGCGTTTCCATCTCCTCGGCGCTGAGCGCCAGATCGACGGCGGTAGCGGCTTCTTCCAGGTGAGTCATCTTCGTCGCCCCGACGATGGGCGCATTGACGCCCGGTTTGTGCAATAGCCAGGCAAGCGCGATCTGTGCCGGCGCGACGCCTCGCTGCTCGGCCAATGCTACTACCCGGTCCAGCACGTCAAAATCCTCGGGCCGGTAGTACATTTCCTTGCTCATCGTGTCACTCTTGGCCCGGGTCGTCGGGTATACCTCGTTGCGCTCGCGGGGGCGGGTGAGGAAGCCGCGAGCGAGCGGGCTCCACGGAATCATTCCGACGCCCTGATCCAGGCACAGCGGGATCATCTCGCGCTCTTCCTCGCGATAGATCAGGTTGTAGTGATTCTGCATAGAGATGAAGCGCGTCCAGCCTTTCCGCTCGGCCACGTACTGCGCTTTGGCGAACTGCCACGCGTACATGCTCGACGCACCGATGTAGCGCGCTTTGCCTGCCTTGACAACGTCATGCAACGCCTCCATCGTCTCCTCAATCGGCGTGGTGTAGTCCCAGCGGTGGATCTGGTAGAGGTCCACGTAATCCATACCCAGCCGGCGCAGGGAAGCGTCGATGG
>JAAYYY010000271.1 GCA_012515125.1 Chloroflexota bacterium | reverse complement strand
GCCAGCTCGACGAGCTGGTCGGCGCCGCGAAATGGAGTCGGGACAGGGGGTAGGTCAGTCATATCTTCCTCGCTGATGTCGGTTGGTGGGGGCAGCGTCGCCACGCCGGTTGGTGCCGGCAACAGCTCGACGGTCGGCTCGACTGTTGGCGTCGATACTGGTTCAGGGATAGGCGGCTCTTCTTCGGGCCCGGTTTGGGCCGAGCACTGCACGAGCAACCCGGCCGCAAGCGTCAGGATGCAGGCCATCCAGAATACGCGTCTCGTCCCGGCGTTCTCTCTGTTCATGCGTACGGCCTATGGACCAACGGCTGAGCGTCGCGCCCGCTAACCTGGCAGCAGTATAGCCCCGACTCCGCGAAACATACAACTTCGTGTAGAGCGGCAGAGTCAAGGCCTGTGGCTTCGCGGCGATCACTGCTTCCTGCTCAGGGGGATGGGCAGCACGAGCGAGACGAACTGACGCCGGGAACCGGGCGCACCGGCTGTTAGCCGGACTCTTCCTTGCTTCTTACGAGCGGCAGATCCAGGTGGCTTGGATGATCGCTATCGTGATAGAGCGTGACGCGGACCAGGTGGGCGTCGGTTCTGGACTCTTCGGCCACGACGCCCCCTCCGGCATAGTTCTTCTGGACGTAGATAGAGTTGGGTGAAGTCAGCACGAGCCGCAGCCGGCTGCCCTTGGCGATGAGCCGGGAAAAGAAGGTAAAGCTATCAAACTCATAGCGGTTAATCTCCCCCGGCGTCACGAGTTTCTCCTCGCGCAGCGATTCCCGGTAGCGCGCCCGCACCATATCGCGCGTCAGGAAGACGCTTGAGCCGTCCAGCAGGATCTCCGATAGCGTGGCCTGGAAATCGATATCCGGCGCGTCGATCGCCATCCAGGCTACGAGCCGGACGACGCCGCTCACTTCGGTATCCTCTGCGAACGGCTCGCTATGGTAGACCAGCCCGTTGCCGAACAGATTGAGCGCGTCGCGCTGGTCCGTCAATTGGTTCTCCAGCTCCTCGCGCTCGATCTCCGCCGGGCGCACGTCCAGCGGATCGTAGGTGTATTCGTCAGGCTGGCTGCCGGCCGGTGGGCTATCTACGAGACTGCCTGAACGAAACACATCGTTGGCCTCGCCGTGGCGCGAGTCCAGATAGAGCCGTCGCGTCTCCGAAGCGATCTCCTCCAGGCTATCGGCATATTTCCACTCGTCGGCGCCCATCACATAGTAGGCAACCCGCCCCTTCAGGAACTCCGGCTTTTCGCCATCCTTCAGCGTCCAGTCGTACCATTCCCGGTGCAGCTTATTGAGGTCCACCAGGCTTGCCTCGCCAAAGGTCAGCCCGCCGATCTCCTTTCGCGGTGTCCGTGTCCCGGCGTGGTCCCACGGGCCGACGACGAGGTAATGCGTCTCTCGTGCCGGCGACGCCGAGCGCATGTGCTGCCGGTAGTAGTGGAACGCGCCGGGCTGGTCGCCGTCGTAGTGGCCTGTAATCGTGAGGATCGGTATCTCGATCCCGTCGTACTCGTCCGGTGTCAGCGCCATTTGATCCCAGTAGGCATCGGGCGCCGGATGTTCGATCCAGGTCTGGAAGACAGTGCTGCTGTTGCCGATAACCTGGTCGAGCTCCTTGAAAGGGCGGTGATCCAGGTACAGCTCGCAAAACTTCTCCACCCAGAACTCGTGCTCGCCAAACAGGTTCGGATTTCCCGTCAACCCGCTGGTAAAGGTCAGCCACTGTATCGTATACGGGTAAGAGATGTTCTTAAAAAAGGGGAAATCGACGGCCACATGAACAGAGGCTGCCGGAACGATGGTCTTCAGATGCGGCGGAGACTCCTTCAAGGTCATCCACTGGTCAAAACCGGCATACGAGCCGCCCCACATCGTCACCGTGCCGTTACACCAGTTCTGCGCCGCCAGCCACTCGACGACGTCATAACCATCACGCCCCTCATTGACAAACGGCTCGAACTGCCCACCGGAGTTGCCCCGGCCTCTACAGTCTACGAGCAGAAAGGCGTAACCATGCTGGGCAAAATGGAAGGCCCGCTCGTGGTACGAATCGGCAATGTACGGCGTCAGTGTGAAGATGGCCGGCGTTGCTTCCTCCCCGCGCGGCCGGTACAGGGTCGCATTGAGCTCGACGCCATCCCGCATCGGGATGCGGACGCCCCACCGGAAATCGACATTCTTGTGGGCCGGTGGCGACTCGGCCGTGCTCGACTGTGTATCGGCAACGAGGAAGTATCTTCTCATGAGGCCCAATCTCTCTGATCGGTCCGGCGCAAAAGGGCCGGCGCAAGCTTTCTCTCAGGAGGACAAACGCGACCGCCCGAATATAACCTATCTCGAGGAGCCCTGACAAGCTAATCGCGCCGGCCATAACAGAAATGCAGGCGCCGGGCGGAAACAGGTCATTTCTACCCGGCGCCATCCGGCCCACAGGGGCTCTATCTATGCTCAGAATCGGGGACGCCTAGCCGGCGCCCGCCGCACCACCGCCCGCTGCGCCGGCTGCCGCACCGCTCGCTGCGGCCGAGCCGCCCGAGCTGCTGGCGCTGCTGCTCATCGCCACGAAGGCCGCCATTGAGCTGCTCCCATCGGTCGTCGCCGCGTGGAACCAGGCAGGCGCCGACGCCTCACCCTCGCGGGCGAAGTGGCGCGCCCAGCTATAGAGCAGCCCGAAAGCAGCCGCATAGGGCAGGTAGAGGTTGAACATGTCCGGCCGGGTCTTGGCAGCCTTGCCGCGCGACACCTCTTTCAGGTATCTGGCGAACGCCTCCCAGCCGGCGGCTACGTCGACTCCCTGCGGGGTAAGCGGCTTGACCGACTGGCCCAGGATAATGCCGATCAGTCCAGTGAGGAGGAGCGCAAAGGGCACGGCTACGGCGGCGGCGCCCGGGTCGAAGAGGAGGAAGAGCAGGGGGAAGAACACGACGCCGGCGAGGAGAACCAGTACCCCTACAGCCGTCAACCGATTGCCCGCCGCCCGCTGCGCCTCGCTGACCAGCCCTTCCTGTTTCATCTCCTTCCAGAGCGTATCCTGGTATGCCTTCCAGCGCTTGCCGGTCACCTTGTGCTGCAGCTTCGAGAAGCGCACCTCATCCACCATGCCATGCCCCTCCTCGAAGAGCAGGTCGAGCAGCGCCCATTCGTGTGGTTTGAGGTCGGTGGGTGTGGACAGCCGGCGGATCACGAAATCCCGGCTGCTGAGCAGCCCTTCGCGCGGCTCCTCGTCGATGGTAATGATCTCGCGCTCGGCCAGATCAAAGAGCGCCGCCAGGGCATGCGACCATTGCGCCCGACCGCCGGCGCTGGCCAGCGCCCCCGCGTAAGCCGGAGGCAGATCGGCCGGCGGCTCGTAAATCCGCCCGCTGCCGGCAGCGTACCGGCTATGGGTTGGGGCCTGCGACTGCAGCCGCTGGAAAGCCACGCCAAAGGCGGCGATCCCGACGACCGCGATCAGGGCGCCCGCGGCAAGCCAGTACGGCGCCTGCGCGCGCTGGGCGTTCTGCCGTACCTGCCAGGCCGGCGGTTCGGCGATCACGCTCCCGGCGGGGAAAGCGACCTCTATCGCCAGCGAGGTATCCGACTCGAGCTGCTGGGCGTAAATCGAAACTCCATCTTCGAGCTGTATCACCGTGCCGTGCCCGGCAATCACTTCTACTTCTCCCAACGGCCGGACGCCGGGCGGATATTGCAGCGTCGTCTCGCTGGCAGCAATGGTGAACTCGTGCTCTGTGGGCAATATCTGGAAGCGCAGCACGTCGCCGGCGGCACCCTGGCGCACCACGCCGTGCAGCCGGTAGGTCAGCGTGAAGGTGTGCGATTCGTCTACCGTGGGCGCCATGTGCCAGGTGACGCGCTCGCCGCTAATCTCCACCTGGCCCGGGCCTGTGCCCGCCGGCAGCGGCTGCCCATCCATCGCCGCCTCGACAATGGTGAACCCGTCCGTGTAGTCCGACTCCAGCTCGCGGAAGACAAAGGTGAACGGCTCTCCACTGAAGCTGTATTCCACCGTCTCCGTTACCAGGAGATCGCCCCCCGCTTCAACTGTCGCCGCCACGTCATAGCGCGTGGCGTAATAGCTCTGATCTGCGGCAACTGCCGGCGCCGCCAATACGAGCAGCGCCACCGCCAGAAGCGCCACGAAGGCCAATCTATACTTCATCTTTGACTCCTGAATCATTACATCGGCCACTGCCAATCACGCATCTGATCTACTCTACGGTGAGCAGTCAGATCAAGTTGCAGTGGCGTTATGCTCACGTATCCGCTCATGACTGCGCCAAAATCAGTGCCTTCGTCCGGAACGCCGGTCGGGTACTCGCCCCCGATCCAGTAGTAGGGCCGGCCTCGTGGGTCCACCCGGCGTTCCAGGCGGTCGCGATAGACGCGCAGCCCCTGTCGCGTCACCATAAACCCGTTCATCTGCTCGCGTTGCAGGTAGGGCACGTTGACGTTCAGGAGTAGATCCTTTTCCAACCCGGCGCGGACCACCGTGCTAACTATCTCCTGCGCGACTTCCGCCGCCGGCCCGTAATCCAGCTCCTCCGGGTGCTCGTCGGGCGACACCAGCGAAAAGGCAATGCCGGGAACGCCGGCGATGACGGCTTCCATCGCCGCCGTCACCGTGCCGGAATAGGTCACGTCGTGACCGAGATTGGCGTTGGGATTGATGCCGGAGACGACCAGGTCAACCGGCTCTTCGACGATGCCCATCAGCGCCATCGCCACGCAGTCCGAAGGGGCGCCGTCGTTCGCCAGCGCCACAGTGCCGTCGTCAAGCGTCACGCTCTGCACGCGCAGAGGGCGATGCAGCGTCTTGACGTGCCCGCCGGCCGACCAGTTATGGTCGGGAGCGACCACGCTGACCTCGCCCACCTGGCGCATCGCCTGGACCAGCGCCAGCAATCCCGCCGCCATCACCCCGTCGTCGTTCGTCACCAGAATGTGCATCTTTGTCCTCTTCTCTGGGTTTTCCAATCCGTGGTACGCGTTCTGGCTCCCCGTTCCTCCTAATCCTGGGGATACGGTATCTCGTCCTCTTCTTCGGGCATCTCCACCAGCTTGCCCGTTACTGTAAAGATGATCCGCTCGCAGATGTTGCTGACACGGTCGGCGGTACGCTCCAGGTTGTGCGCTGCCCACAACAGATGTGTCGCCTGATCCATCATCTGCACGTCTTCGCGGATGAGAGAAATGAGCTTTTCGTAGACGCGATTGTAGAGCGCGTCTACCTCGTCGTCCTCATCGTGCAGCGCGTAGGCCGCCTCCACATCGCGCCTGACAAACGCCTGCAGGGAGCGGGTCAGCATACTCGCCGCCTTGTCAGCCATGAGCGGCAGATCGCGCGCCGGCTCCAGCAGCTCCTCGTCCGCGATCATCAGATTGATCTTGGCGATGCCCTTGGCGTAGTCGTTGATCCGTTCCAGTTCGGTGGCGATGCTGATGACGGAGGCCACCAGGCGAAGGTCGCTCGCCAGCGGCTGCTGCGTTGCCAGCAGGATCAGGCTATCCTTTTCGATAGCCATTTGCTCCTGGTTCACGTGCTCGTCCTCCCGGATGACCTGGCGCGCGGTCGCGTTGTTGCGCTGCAGCAGCAGGTTGCCTGCCGTCACAATGTTCTGGGCAACTTTGCTGCCCAACGCCAGCAAGCGATCCTGCAGCGCCTGCAGCTCGCGATCAAAATGAACTCTACTCATCCCTTGTCCTTCTCCTTCGTGCGGCCAAGTCAGGACTGGTTCTGCTGCGGACTACCAGCTTCACTTTCTTACCCGAATCGTCCGGTGATGTATTGTTCGGTCAGCTCGTTCTCCGGATTGGTGAACAGGTTGCGCGTCGGCCCATACTCCACCAGGTAGCCGGTGCGGTTTTCGTCTACGCTGAAGAAGGCCGTGAAATCGGACGCGCGAGCCGCCTGTTGCATGTTGTGGGTAACGATGACAATAGTATAGTCCGCTTTCAGCGTTTGGATTAGCTCTTCAATCCGCAGGGTGGCAATGGGGTCCAGCGCCGACGCCGGTTCGTCCATGAGGATGATCTCCGGCCGGATGGCAATCGTTCGGGCAATGCACAGTCGCTGCTGCTGCCCGCCGGAGAGCGATAGGCCGCTCTGGTCCAGCTTGTCTTTGACCTCGCCCCACAGCGCCGCCTGGCGCAGCGACGACTCGACCAGCTCGTCCATGTTGCCCTTATAGCCGTTTATCCGCGCGCCCCAGGCGACGTTCTCGTAGATGCTCTTGGGAAACGGGTTCGGCTTCTGGAAGACCATTCCGATCTGCCGCCGCACTTCCACCGGATCGACGTCCTCGTCGTAGATGTTCTTGCCCCGGTAGAGCACGGCGCCTTCGACGCGCGCTGTCGGGATCAAATCGTTCATCCGGTTAAAGCAGCGCAGCACGGTGCTCTTGCCGCAGCCCGACGGCCCGATGAGCGCCGTGATCCGGTTGCGCTGGAACGCCAGGTTGACGTTCTTGACCGCCTGAAAAGGGCCATAAAAGATCTGCAGGTTCTGCGCTTCAAGGGCGATGGCTTGGCCTGCCGCCGTAACGCTCGATACCCGTTCTTGGTCACGAATATGGATCATGTCAGGTTCCTGCTAAAACGATTGCGCAGCACGACCGCGGTGGCGTTGAGACTCAGCAGCAACGCCAGCAGTACGATGATGGCTGCGCCGGCAATGTTCCGAAACTCTGCCTGCGGGCGGGAGGTCCACTGGTATATCTGGATCGGCAGCGTCGTGAACTTCGAGAATGGCCCCTGCGGGTCGGCCGTAATGAACGTCGAAGCGCCGATCACGACGAGGGGCGCCGTCTCGCCGATGGCCCGCGACATCGCCAGAATGGTTCCCGTCAGGATACCCGGCAGGGCGTTGGGCAGCACGTGCGACCAGACCGTCTGCCATTTGGTCGCCCCCAGCCCGTAGCTGGCCATGCGCAGCGAGTTCGGCACCGCCCGGATCGCCTCCTGGGCGTTGATGATGATGATCGGCAGGATCAGCAGCCCCAGCGTCAACCCGGCTGATAGGATCGTCCGCCCGTTGGCGGTGGTTCCTTCCTCCACTGCGCCGAACGCCGCCCCGCTGGTGATGGTCACCAACAGCCGGACGAAGATCGCCAGCCCCAGCATGCCATAGATAATCGACGGCACGCCCGCCAGATTGTTGATGTTCGTCTGAATAACGCGATTGACGGCACTTTCCCGCGCGTACTCCTCCAGGTAGATGGCGGCGCCGACGCCGATTGGAAAGGAAAACAGAATGGTGATGGCGATCGTCCACAGAGAGCCCAATAGCGCTGTGCGCACGCCTGCTATCTCCGGCTCCGCAGCCTGCGGGCTGGTCACAAAGTCGGCCGTCAGCCACGTGCGGAACTCCATCTGCGCCTCCGGGAAGCGCTCGGCTATCTCCGCCGCCACCTCCCGGCGATTGAACAGTGAATCGACCAGCGACCAGGTCTGGACGACGTTGGGCCGTACGACCCAGTCCAGGACAAGGTTATAGACGTTATTCTGGCTGCGCGGAGGGGCCGTACATCCCTCGGGCGCTGCCTCTCCGGCGCAGGCGGCCCGGTAGCTTTCCACGCTGTCAAAGACCAGCACGCGCTCGTCGAAGCGCTGCTCGCGCTCCAGCCGCCTGCCCAGCCCGCGCGAGATGTGCGCGCGCAGGATGTTCGTCAGCGCCTCTTGCGGCAGCTCTGCCAGGGTCTCCTCCAGCACTGCGTCCGCAAAGCTGTCCAGCGTGCCACTGGCCCTGCCGGGAATGTAGCGGTTCACCGGCGCGGCGGGCCAGCTTCCCTCCACGTCGGCCCAATTCTCTGCCGTCGTGAAAAGCCGCTGCAGCCCTTCCCGGCTGATCTCCCTGGCGAACTCATTTTCGGCGTTGACTACCACCGATAGCGCATCGTTGGCGACGCGCACGACGAGCGGCTGCCGCCTGTTCTCCCGGCATATCTCAGCTTCCGGGCGGGTCATTGGCCGGCTGGCCTGATTGATGTCGGCGCTCTGCCGGACACAGAGCTGCTCGAAGCCGGCGTTGCTGCCGCTGCTCTCCAGCCGGATCGCCCCGGTGAAGCCGTCGGCCACAAACATTTCCGCAATGCGCCGGGTCAGCGGCAGCAGACTGGAGCTGCCGACAATACGGATGACGCCGCCATAGTCGGCCGGGTTGACTGCCGGAAGCTCGGAGAGCCCCAGAGCGCCGAGCCATGACGCTCGCGTGGCCTCCACCGCCTCGGGGTCGGCCGGAAAGACGCCCACCTCGGCGCCCGCTTCCTCCGCATGCGCCAGGTAGTAGTGCACAAAAGCGGCGACCTGGGGCTTTTCCTGGGCTACCTGCACGGCGCTATACAAAAAGAGCGGCCGGTTGATCGGATACCCGGCCTCGCCGGGCTGCACGCCGTCCATAGCCAGCGGGCGCAATGCGCCAGAGCGTGGCAGGTAGGCGCTGTAGGAGAAGAGCGCGACGCCCGACGGATCATCGGCCACGGCAGCCGCCAGCCGCGCGTCGTCCTCACTACTCAGCGCGGCGGCCGCCAGCATCTGGCCCTTTTCGTATTCGCGCACCAGGTAGGCCGGATCGACTTCGTTCTCGACGGCCGCGTAGCCGAACGTCTGGTTCAGGATGTTGTAGAGCAGGGCAAGCAGGGTGAGGATGCCGACAATGGTCGCGAACTGGAAAAGCAGTCGGCCTGCCAGCCCGGCGCGGTGCCGCCGGCCGATCTGTGCGCGCAGCGCCTCGCCCTCAGGATAGTTCTGGCTATTGTACTCAGTCATAGACTTCTCGGAAGCGGGCGACGATGCGCCGGCTGATCACGTTCAAGGTGAACGTCATGAAGAAAAGCAGCAGGCCGATGGCGAAGATGCTGTTGTAATCAATCGAGTCATAGCTCAGGTCGCCGCCGCTGATGCGCACGATGTGACCCGTCATCGTCTCTGCCGACTCGAAGGGATTGAAGGTGAACTTTGGCCCGGCGCCCGCGGCAATGGCCACGACCATCGTCTCGCCTACAGCGCGTGAAATAGCCACGACGAATGCAGCGGCGATTCCGGACACGGCAGCGGGCACGACGACGCGAAGCGCCGTCTCCAGCTTCGTGGCCCCAACCGCGAGCGCCGCCTGCCGCAGCGAGTTAGGCACCGCGTGCAGCGCGTCTTCACTCATCGAGGCGACAAGCGGTATGATCAGAATGCCGACGACGATGCCGGCCGAAGCCGTATTGAAGATCTGCACGACGTTCGCCCCAAAGATTGCCCGCAGCAGCGGCGTCATGAAGGTCAGGGCGAAGTAGCCATAGACGACGGTGGGAATGCCCGCCAGCACCTCCAGCAGCGGCTTGAGAATACTGCGCGCGCGCGGCGACGCATATTCGCTCAGGTAGATGGCCGTGCCCAGCCCCAGCGGCAGCGCGACAAGCATGGCAATCGTGCTGACCATCAGCGTTGCCGTCACCAGGGGCCAGATCCCGAACTGGAGGATTTGCGGCTGCCAGGTGGTGCCCGTGAAGAACTCCACGAGATCTACCTCCGGACTGCTGAAAAACAGCCACGACTCTTTGCCCAGCTCGTAGATGATGCCCAGTGTGGTCAGGATCGATATGGCCCCACAGAGAAAGAGAAGAGCCTGAATCACTGATTCGCCAATCCGCGGTTTGCGGACAAGCTTGGCTGTAATCCTGTCGCCATCTTGACGCGCCTCCTGCCGGCCGGCCATAACCTCGCTCTGTTCTACCATCCTTCCTCCATGCGTAAGGGCGTCGGCGCCCATTGTATGGTACGGGTCGGGCGGCGAAAAACCGCCGGAACGGAAAAGAGGAGAGGCAACAAGCGCCTCTCCTTCACGCTCTTTACCACGCGGGCGGGCTGCACATTACGGCGCCAGCGCGTCAAGATAGGTCTGGCGCGCGGCGTTCAGCGCTTCCTCGCTGGCCGGAAAATAGCCCACGTCGAGGACTTCTTCGTTGACGTAGGTCAGGTAGAAGTTGATGAAGTCGGCGACCTGTAGCTTTTCCTGCATGATGTTCGCGCTGGAGTAGATAAAGAGCGGGCGCGCCAGCGGGTAGCTGCCGTTTTCCACGTTCGCCCCACTCGGCTCGACGCCTTCGATGCTCACGACCTTCAGCGTATCCTGGTTTTCAACATAATAGGCATAGCCGAAGTAGGCTACAGCGTACGGGCTGCCCTGCACGCCCTGCACCAGAACGTTGTCGTCCTCGCTCAGCTCCAGGTTGGCGGCGCTCAGTATGGGCTCCTCATCCTCGTCGAACACGGCTTCGACGAAGTAATCGAAGGTGCCGCTGTCCGTTCCGGGCGAGTAACGCAGGATATTTTCAGCCGGCCACCCGGGGCGCACGTCGCTCCATTGCTGCGCGGTCGAGAAGATCGCCGCCAGCTCTTCCAGCGTTGCGTCTTCGAGGAACTCATTGGCCCGGCTGACGACGACCGCCAGCGCGTCGGTGCCCACGCGGAACTCCAGAGGCTCGCGCCCAATCGCCCGGCAGCTTTCAATCTCGCTCTCGTTGATTGGCCGGCTGGCGTTTGCGATGTCGGTCTCGCCCGCAACGCAGAAACGCTCGAAGCCAGCGCCGCTACCGATGCTGTCGATGGTGATGATCCCGCTGTAACCTTCGTTCTCGAAGCGCGCCGCTATCCGTTCTGACAGCGGGTAGACGGTAGAGCTGCCGGCCGTGACGATGTTGCCCGTCGTCGCCAGCGGGTCTACCGGGGGCAGCGTGACCAGTTCCCCGGCGCCGGCATCGTCGCCGCTTTCCTCTTCTTCCAGTGCCGTTTCATCGCCAATGACCTCGGCTGTGGGCGCCGGCTCGCTCGCCACGGCCGCGGCCAGTGGCGTCGCCTCGATCAGCTCTAGCTCTGGCGTTTCTGGCTCCGTTTCGTCGTTAGCGCAGGCTGCCAGTCCCAGGGCCAGCGCCAGAATCACCAACAGGCTCTTCAAACGCATTTTTCTCACTCCTCCGAACGCTGTAACGTCATTCCGGTCCCGCCGCCCCGATTGGCGACTTTGGACTCCTACAGCGCCGGATGGTATCTCGGCTCCTTTAACGTCTCTTCAAATCTATGTTAACGTCGCGCTACGGTTCTATTAACAATCCCTGGTTGCCATTTGCCAGCCGCCCCTTGCCTTTTTGTTCTTTCTCAGGGATAAATGCGCCATCATCAGCGATTCAGGAGCGCACTATGGCCGATCACCCTTCTACCGTCGTTGTCGTCACCCATGATGGGATGGGCAGCGCCACAGCGCCGCTGCAGCACCGCCTGCTCAAGAACTACCTGACCCTCCTGCTGGAGAACGAGATGCTGCCCCAGGCGATTTGCTTCTACGGCGAAGGCGTGCGTATGGTCATCGACGGCTCGCCGGTGCTGGAAGAGCTGCAGGCGCTGGCAGAGAAGGGCGTCTACCTCATCGCCTGCGAGACCTGTCTGAACTATTACGATTACCTCGATCGGCGGGCCGTCGGCATCGTCGGCAGTATGGCGGACATTGTCGAGGCGCAGTGGCGGGCCGAAAAGGTGATTACGCTCTAGCCTCCTGGGCCTCGTGCTCCCCATTCGCCAGCGGCAGGGTAAACGAAAAGGTGCTGCCCTCGCCCGCGCGGCTCTGCGCCCAGATGCGCCCCCCATGCGCCTGTACAAGGTGGCGGGCAATTGCCAGCCCCAGCCCCGTCCCCCCGCTACTGCGCGCCCGGTCGGCTTTGTAGAACCGCTCGAAGACGCGCGGCAGGTCCAGCGCCGGAATGCCCACGCCGTTATCCTGTACGTGCACGATCACGTAGTCGCCCCCCGCCTCCGGCTCGACCCAGATATCGATACGTCCACCCTCCGGCGTAAACTTGATGGCGTTATGCAGCAGGTTGCCGACCACCTGGCTGATGCGCGGCGCGTCCACGAGCACCGGCCCGATCTCCGGCGGGATGGCCACGCCCAGCGCCAGCCCTTTGCGCTCAACCTGGCTCTCCAGTCGCTCGACGGCGGGTGCGATCACCTCATGCAGCGGCGCCGGCGATAGACGAAGCGGGATCTTGCCCGACTCGATGCGCGTCAGCTCCAGCAGCTCCTGTACCATCTGCGTCAGTGCGTCCACCTCAAACTCTGCCCTATCCAGGAAGCGGTGTGCTGCTTCGGGATCGTCCAGCGCGCTGTCGCGGATGGTCTCTACCAGTGCCTTCAGCGAAGCCAGCGGCGTGCGCAGCTCGTGGGAGAGATTGCTGATGAAATCCTGGCGTACCGTCTGCAACCTGCGGATGGGCGTCAGGTTTTGCAAGATGACCAGACAGCCGCGCTCGACGCCCCGCAAAGGCGTGACCATCGCCCGCACGAACAGGTTGCGCTGGGCCATATCGACCGTCGCCGCCTCTTCCTGCCCTCGTTCAACACAGCGCTGATACAGCTCGATCAGCTCGTGATGGCGCACGACCTCGGCAAAACTGCGCCCCAGCGCCTCCTCCCGGGTCACTTCGAGCAGCCGCGCCGCTGCCGGGTTGAGCAGCCGCACCTGACCTGCCTCGTCTACGATCAGGAGGCCATCCGCCATCAGTTCCAGGACCATAGCGAGGCGCGCCCGTTCCTCGGCCAACGTCGTCATTTGCTCCCGGAGCTGCTCGCCCATCTCGTTAAAGGTGCGGGTCAGTGTGCCGATTTCGTCGTTGGAGCGGGGCAGCAGTCTTGCCTCCAGGTCGCCCGCCGCCATCCGCCGCGCTACATCGGTCAGCCGCCGCACCGGCCGGGCGGTGCGCTCGGCAATGAGCAGCGCCAGCACAAAGGCAACCAGCGTCGTCGCGACCGCCGCCTTGAGAATCAGGTTGCGCAGCCGCACCAGCCGCGCCTCGACCAGATCCAGCGCCAGCGCGATGCGCACGAAACCCGCCGGCGTATCCCCCTGGCTTCCCGGCACGCGCACAGCCGCGTACATCATCTCATTCTGCAGCGTTTCGCTCGTGCGAATGCTCACGCCGCTTCCCGAGAGCCGCGCGCGCTGCACTTCTGGTCGCAGCGCGTGGCCTTCCATCGTCGCATAGGGCTCGTCCGAGTCGCCCAGAACCGTGCCATCGCCGGCGATGATCGTCACCCGGGCCTGCAGCAGCTCTGCCCAGCGCCGGGCCAGTGGGTCAAGCTCTTCGGGCTCTCCCCCCTCTTGCAGCAGAGGCCCGGCCACTTCGGCCACGGCGCGTGCCTGTTTCAGCAGGCTCTCCTCCAGCTCCTGCACCGCATTCGCCCGTGTAACGCGCGACAGGTAGATGGAGAGAATGCCCATCGCCGCCAGGATCAGGATCATGTACGGCACGGCGATGCGCAGCCGGATATTGTGTGACACCATCTTATTTCGTTCCCGTTTGGCTAGCCTTCAAAGCGATAGCCGATACCACGCACCGTCACAATACGCCTGGCGTTGGCCGGGTCTGGCTCGATCTTTTCCCGCAGCCAGCGCACGTGCACGTCTACCGTCCGGCTGCCGCCATCGTGCGTCCAGCCCCACACCCGCTCGAGGATGAGATCACGGGAGAGGGCGATGCCCCGGTTGCGCGCCAGGAAGAGCAGCAGCTCGTACTCCTTCGGCTTGAGCTTCGCCGGCTGGCCGTCGAGCCGCACCTCGCGCCGCGCCTGGTCGATGACCAGATTGCCGAAGACCAGCGGCTCGTCTGTCTCAACCGTTCTGGTTATGGGTGGTTGTTGTTCAGCGGCAACCTCCTCGCGGATCAGGCGCACGCGCCGCAAAAGCGCCTTCACCCGCGCCATCAGCTCGCGCATGCTGAACGGTTTGGTCATGTAGTCGTCGGCCCCGACCTCCAGCCCGACGACCTTATCCACCTCGTCGTCGCGCGCCGTCAGCATCAGGATGGGCGCGCTCATCTCCTGCCGCAGAACCCGGCAGACCTCGAAGCCGTCGATGCCCGGCAGCATCACGTCCAGAATGATAACGTCTGGCGCTTTCTCCCGCGCGGCGGCGACGGCGTTGTGCCCATCGCGCGCCGCGCTGACCTCGTACCCTTCACGGGTCAGGTTGTAGACCAGCGTTTCCCGCAGCGTCGCATCATCTTCAACTACCAGCACCTTTTCTTTCATGGCGAAGGTTGTATCTCCGCCGGAGTAGGCTGTCAACGGGCCAATCCCTTCGCCGGGAACTTCGTGTATAATCAGGCGCACATCTGCTCGTGCCTGCGCCCACGGAGAAACGATGACCGGCCCGCTCGCCAGCCTGCGAATCCTCGACTTCACCGCCCTGGTCCCCGGCCCTTTCGCCACCATGCTGCTCGCCGATCTGGGAGCGGACGTCGTCCGGGTTGAGTCGCCCACGCGGCCCGACCTGGTGCGCTACCAGCCGCCGCTCCGGGATGGGCTGGGTAGCTGGTACGCTACGCTGAACCGATCCAAGCGATCCCTGGGCCTGGACCTCAAGCAGGCGGGCGCTGCTGCCGTCGTCCGCCGCCTCGTCGCCCGTTACGATATCCTGGTCGAGCAGAACCGCCCCGGCGTCATGGAGCGCCTCGGCCTGGGCTACGAGACGCTGCGCGCTGCCAACCCCCGCCTCATCTACTGCGCCCTCACGGGCTACGGGCAGGACGGCCCCTACCGCGACCGCGCCGGCCATGACCTCAACTACGTGGCCCTTTCCGGCATTGCCGCCCACAGCGGGCGCGCCGATGGCAGCCCGCCGCCGCTCGGTGTGCCGCTAGCCGACCTCGCCGCGGCCAACGCCGCCGTCATCGCCATTCTCGCCGCGGTCGTCCACCGTCGGCAGACCGGCGAAGGCCAGTTCCTCGACGTCAGCATGTTCGACACCGCGCTGGCCTGGAACGCCCTGGCTATCGCCGACGCGCTGGCCGGCGTGCCACCCGCGCCCGAGAGCGGCCTGCTGAATGGCGGCAGCGCCTACGACGCCTACGCCACCGCCGATGGGCGTTACCTCGCCGTCGGCGCGCTGGAGCCCAAATTCTGGCGCGCTTTTTGCGCCGTCATCGAGCGGCCCGACCTCGCCAACGCGCCGCCCGTCCTGGCCCAGCGCGCGCCCCAGGCGATCAAAGAGGCAGTCGCCGCTGCGATTGCCGCTCGCCCGCTGGCCGACTGGGTGACCCGTTTCGCTGCCGTAGACGCCTGCGTCGAGCCGGTGCTCGCGCCGGACGAAGCGGTCGAGCACCCCCAGGCGGTGGCGCGTGGCGCCCTCGTCCTCGTGCCCAACCCGGCCGGCGAGCCCCAGCCGCAGGTCGCCCACCCGGTGCGCTTTTCGGCGACGCCGCCTGTTTACCGCCACGTTGGTCCGCCGCTGGGGGCGCACACGCGCGCCGTGCTCGGCGAAGCCGGCTTTGGCGAGGCCGAGCTGCGGGAGCTTCAGGAGCAGGGCGTCATCTATCAGGCAGGAGAGGAAGATGCAGGATAGTCACCTGACCGGCGAGCTACGCATGTTTCGCGACGCCTTCCGCCGTTTTGTCGCCACGGAGATCGTGCCTTATTACGCCCAGTGGGAGGAAGAGGGCATGGTACCCCGCACTCTCTGGGAGAAGGCCGGCGCTCAGGGCTTTCTCTGCCCGGACGTGCCCGAGGAGTACGGCGGCGGTGGGGTACGCGACTTCCGCTACAACGCCATCCTCATCGAGGAGATTGCCCGCGCTGGCGCGATGGGCGTGGGTTTCAGCGTGCATAGCGACATGGTTGTGCCCTACATCCGCGACCACGGCGACGAGGCGCAGAAGGCGCGCTGGCTGCCCGGCATGGCCCAGGGCACGCTCATCGGCGCCGTCGCCATGACCGAGCCGAACACCGGCAGCGACCTCGCCGCCATCCAGACCAGCGCTGTACGCGACGGCGACAGCTACGTCCTCAATGGACAGAAGACCTTCATTAGCAATGGCCTGCTCAACGACCTCGTCGTCGTCGTCGCCCGCACCGGTCCTGACGTAGGGGCGCGCGGTCTCTCCCTGATCGTCGTCGAGCGCGGCATGCCCGGCTACGAGCGCGGGCGCCGCCTGGAGAAGCTCGGCCTGCACGCCCAGGACACGGCCGAGCTGTTCTTCCACGACGTACGCGTGCCCGTCGCCAATCGCCTCGGCGCCGAGAACCAGGGCTTCCGCTACCTGATGCACGGGCTGGCCCAGGAACGGCTGGCTATCGCCGTTGCCGCCGTCGCCGCCGCCGAAGCCGCTCTGGAGCAGACTCTGGCCTACACCCGGCAGCGCACGGCTTTCGGCCAGCCAATTGCCGACTTCCAGAACAGCCGCTTTCGCCTGGCCGAGATGGCGACGGAGGTCGAGCTGGGCCGCGTCTTCGTCGATCACTGCATTCTCCTGCACAACGAGCGCCGCCTGACTGCCGAAAAGGCCGCGATGGCGAAATGGTGGGCGACCGCCATGCAGCTTCGCGTCGTGGATGGCTGTCTCCAGCTCCACGGCGGTTACGGCTATATGCTCGAATATCCCATTGCCCGCGCCTACCGTGACGCCCGCGCCCAGACTATTTACGGCGGCGCGAACGAGATTATGAAGGAGGTGATCGGCCGCGCCCTGCTGCGGCCCCCGCGTCGGGCCTAGTCCGGCCGGTGGCCCACTGCCGTTCACGAAGGCATCAACATGGTTACAGCACTCTTCTTGACTGCTATCGTCCTTGAACTGGCGCTCATGGCTTACAGCCTGGCCACGCGGTCGAGCCAGGAGAAGACCCGGAGCATCATCCGCGTTGTCGCCCTGGTGCTTTTCACCTTGCTCGTGGCGACGTCGCTGATTCAATGGAGCTTTCGCTGGGTCGCGCTTGCCGCCCTGCTCCTCGTCTGGGCCTTGCTCGCCCTGCTGAAGCTGTTCGGGCGCCAGCGGCCAGCCAGAGCATACAGGGCCAGGGCCATCGTCTTCAGGGCGATCGCGGCGCTGGTTCTGCTCTTTCTGGCGCTGAGCCCGGCCCTGCTGTTCCCGCCGCACCCTCAGCCCGCCGCCACCGGCCCCTACGCCGTCGCCAGCGCCCAGTACACCTATACGGACGAGAGCCGGGCCGAGCTATATGACAGCACGGGCGAGATGCGCAAGGTAAACGTCGCCTTCTGGTATCCTGAAAACGCGGAAGGCCCTTTTCCGCTGGTCGTCTTCTCTCACGGCGCGTTGGGGATCAGGACGAGCAACCTTTCGCTCTATCACGAGCTGGCCAGTCACGGTTACGTCGTCGCCTCGCCCGACCATCCCTACTTGTCGTTCTGGTCCACAGATACGGACGGGCAGACCACCTTTCTGAGCATGGATTACTTCCGGGAGCTGCAGCAGGAGGACGCGCAGCGCGACAAAGAGCAGAGCTACGCCTATTACCAGAAGTGGATGAGCGTCCGCATGGGCGACCTTCATGTGGTACTGGACACTATTCTGGGGGAGGCGTCAGGCGGCGCTCCCGGCGTTTACAGTCTGGTGGACCCTGAACGCATCGGCGTGATGGGCCACTCCCTCGGCGGTTCGGCGGCGCTCGGGATGGGCCGGGAGCGGGGCGACGTTAGCGCCGTCATCGCCCTCGAATCTCCCTTCATGTTCGACATCCAGGGCGTCGATCACGGCGAATTTGTCCTCACGCGCGAACCATACCCGGTGCCGGTGCTGAATGTCTACTCGGACAGTGCGTGGGGCCATCTCTCCGAATGGCCCCAATATGCCGGGAATGTCGCCCTCCTTTCGGGCGACCATCCGGCAGCGTTCAACCTCCATATCGACGGGCTGGGCCACCTCGGCCTCACCGATCTCGCGCTCTCCAGCCCGCTGCTGGTGCGCCTCGCCGACGGCGCCAGACCGGCGCGAGATAGCGTGGAAGGGCTGCGCTTGATCAACGAGACCTGTCTGCGCTTCTTCGACGCCTATTTGAAGAACCACGGCAAGTTTCAGTTGCCGGTCGCCCCCTGAGCCTGGCCGAGGGCTTAGCATAGCAAGGAGTCAACAGAGAATGCTTGGACAAGCGCAACAGAGGCCTGAGAACGCAACCGCGAGATACCGCTACGGCCCCCTGGCTCTGCTTGTCGCCGCGCTTCTGGCGATTTTCGTCTTCCGCGCCGCGCTCGCCGGCAGCCGTACCATGCCTTCGACCTTCCACCTCTTCGACGCCCTGACCGTGGCCGGCGCGCTCCTCATCCTGCTGAAAGGTCGCGGCCATCTACGTCGGGGCGACTGGATTATTGCCCTGGGGTTAGGGTCGGTGGTCGGCGTCGGCATGTTGTTCGCCACGCTCTTTTCGCCCTATCCGTTCTGGGGCCTCGTGCGGAGCAGTGGGGGTCAGGCGCTCATTCGCGGCGGATTCACGGCCGTCGCGGCGCTGGGCGGACTGGTGATCATGCGCCGGGGCGGGCCGGTGCCCTTTCCCCTGGCCAATGCCGACTGGCCTTCGGCGTGGCGGGCTATCTTCTCCGGCCTGCTCGTCGGTCTGCCGCTGGCCGTGCTGAATGTCTTCGCTTTGCAGCTCACCCAGGGCGATCCTGTGACCTGGCAGAATCCTCTGGCGGCTCTGCTGGATGCGCTTCAGCCGGCCGTGGTCGAAGAGATCATCTATCGCTTTGCTCTCTGGGGACTGCTGTGGCTGGTCCTGCACAGCTCGCTGCCAGATCAGGCGGTCTGGCTGGCCGGGCTGCTGGCGATGCTCGCCCATAATTTCGCCCACTTCGACGACCTGTTCCTCAGCGCGCCGCTTACGGCACTGGGCATGGGCGCCGTAATGGCACTTCTCTGGGGCGTGCCGCCGCTCATTCTGGCGCGTCGTCGCGGCCTCGAAGCGGCGCTCGCTTTTCACTGGATTCAGGATGTCGCCCGCTTCCTGGCCGGATTCTAATTGGTGTACACGACAGTTAATCCCGCTGTTCTGAAGGAGGTAATCGGCCGCCCCCCGGCTGCGGCCCGCCCACGATGAATAACGTCCCCTCTGACCTGTCCGCGCTGGAAGGGACTGCCTTCGCGCCGACCACATTCCGCTACACGGAGCGCGACGCCATCGTCTACGCGCTTGGCGTGGGCGCCGCCGCCGATCCCCTCGACCCGGCCAGCCTCGCCTTTGCGTACGAGAATGCCCCGGCCGGATTTCGCGTCCTGCCCACCTTTGCCTCGACCTTTGGCTACGAGACGATGTGGCAGATTCTCGGCCTGCCCGGCCTGCG
>JAAYYY010000270.1 GCA_012515125.1 Chloroflexota bacterium | reverse complement strand
GACGGCAGCGGCTTCTTCTACAGCCGCTATCCGGAGCCGGGCAGCATGCCCGACGCGCCGCCGAGCACCCATCAGCGGCTCTACTGGCACACGCTGGGCACGCCGCAGGAGGAAGACCGCCTGGTTTACGCGCGGCCCGACGCGCCCGACCTGGGCTTTGATCCGCAGGTGACGCAGGACGGGCAATACCTCGTCGTCCACGTCTGGCAGGGCACGGACACGCGCAACCGCTTCTACTACCGGCCGCTGGATGGCGACGGCGATCTGATCCGCCTGCTGGACGAAGGCGACGCAGCCTATACGTTTGTGGGCAACGTCGGCAGCCGATTCTATTTCCTCACCGACCGGGATGCGCCGCGCGGGCGGATCATCGCCATCGACGTGGCCCAGGCAGCGGGTGATACGGACGCGGCGGCGCTGGCCGAAGAAATCGTGCCTGAAGGGGAAGCTGTGAGCGGAGTCGTCATCGACGCGGCGCGCCTCTATGGCGGGCGGCTGGTCCTGGTGACGATGGAGCACGCCGCCCACGCGATCACGATCTACGACCTCGCCGGAGAGCGGCTGGGCGCGGTGCCCCTGCCGGCGCCGGGCAGCATTGTCGAGCTATCGGGACGGCAGGTGCTGCCCACCTTCTACATCAACTTCCAGAGCTTCCTCTACCCGCCGGCTATCTTCCGCTACGACCTGAAGCGTGGTGAGCTGTCGCCGCTCTACCAGCCCGGGGTGGACGTGGACCCGGACGACTACGAGACGAAGCAGGTCTTTTACGAGTCGGCCGACGGCACGCGGGTGCCCATGTTCATCACCCACCGCCGGGGTCTGAAGCTGGACGGCGATAACCCGACCTTGCTTTATGGCTACGGCGGCTTTGCCGTCAACCTGCTGCCCACCTTCTCCGTTGCCTGGCTGGTCTGGCTGGAGATGGGCGGCGTGGTCGCCATCCCCAACCTGCGGGGCGGCAATGAGTATGGCGAAGCGTGGCACCAGGCGGGCATGCTGGAGAAGAAGCAGAACGTCTTCGACGACTTCATCGCCGCCGCCGAATGGCTGATCGCCAGCGGCTACACGAGCCGGGAACGGCTGGCGATCATGGGCGGCAGCAACGGCGGCCTGCTCGTGGCGGCCTGCATGGTGCAGCGCCCGGAGCTGTTCGGCGCCGTCATCTGCCGCGTGCCGGTCGCCGATATGCTGCGCTACCATCGCTTCACCGCCGGACGCTACTGGATTCCGGAGTACGGCAACGCCGAGGAGAATCCAGAACATTTCCGCTTCCTCTACGCCTACTCGCCGTTGCACAACGTCCGGCCGGGGACGACCTACCCGCCCACGCTCATCGCCACAGCCGACACGGACGACCGCGTGGTGCCGATGCACGCCAAAAAGCTGGCGGCAACGCTGCAGGCCGCCGACACGGGCGCGAATCCGATCCTCCTGCGTATCGAGACAAAAGCGGGGCACGGGCTGGGCAAGCCGACGAGCAAGGTCATCGCAGAGCTGGCCGACATCTTCACGTTCCTGGCCCGGACGGTGGGCATGGCGGAGGATAGGGACGTGCGCACCGTGGAAGAGCAGTAAGGAGGCCGGCCGGTGAACCCGATCACGCCCTATCTGAACATCCGCAATGCCTATGACCCGGCCTTTGTCGCCGGCGGCGAGCGACTGCTCTTCATCTCCGACCTGACCGG
>JAAYYY010000269.1 GCA_012515125.1 Chloroflexota bacterium | reverse complement strand
TCAGGTGATAGATACGCTCGTCGGGTTTCATCACACTCTCCTCAGCCGACACCACGATCAGGTCAAAGGCGTCGGCTATCGGGTAGGTACGCTCGAGGCTGTCGCGCAGACTCTCGTTGAAGTTGCTAATGATGGCCGTCTGGTAAGCAGGACGGAGCGAGCGGATGTACGCTACCAGCTCTTCGTCAAGAGCGTCGCCGGCCCAGAAGTCCTGGCGGAAGGCGTCCAGCCGCGCCGGGTCGAGCCCCAGCTCGGCGGCGACCGCCTGCCACAACGCGGCTTCGGTCAGCTTGCCCATCTGCGCCTGCAGGCCGGGCTCGCTGTGGAAGACGAGCCATTCGGCCCGGCCCGGCTGCAGCGCGAGGTCGCGCTCCCAACGCCGGCGGCCTGTCCAATCGTGCGTGCGCACCAGCACGCCGCCGACGTCGAAAATCACGGCCTTGATGCCTGGCGATGCGTCGCCGCGTTCAGCGTGTGACATGATTCTGTTGTCTGTTCCGGGTCAGCTCGTCGCTTTCCAGGTATTCCATTTCCACTACTTGCGGCATCATGGACCGTTCCTCCACTCTTCTCCGGGCACCCAACAAAAAAGGACGCCGGCCCTGTCGCTTCAGGTACCAGCGTCCTCTTGAGATCCGCACCGGCGGGCGAAGCCGCCGGCAGAAACAAAAAGGGCCGCAGGTACCTGGTGGTACGTGCGGCCCAGACAATTACGCGTTCGTTATGTCAACTGCCAGCAGACGTACCACTCCCAGGCACGATAGAATCTCCGGCTGCCCCGGCACGATTCCTTACGATGAAGCGACGGATGATGTTGTCCATACGGGTACGTCTCCATCTGGTTGACAGTTCACACGGTGCCCTGTGGCACCAAGAGGACACTTTAGCATAACGCGCGGGCGCTTGTCAATAACCAAAATTCGGGTGTTATGTAAAGTTAGTAGAACGATTTTGAAAATCGTTCTGCGGCTGGCGGCGCCGCAGGGAGATGAGCGCGATGTAAGTGCATTTGACGCCTCGCACCGGTCTGGTATAATCCACTCTGTCGCTGCGGGGTAGAGCAGAGGCAGCTCGTCGGGCTCATAACCCGGAGGTCACAGGTTCGAATCCTGTCCCCGCTACTGAGAAAGCACCCTGGCCGTTGGGCCGGGGTGTTTTTGTTTTGGGGTTTGGTGAAGCGAATATCGTGTCGGCCCTCTCTGCCGGAATAAAAGTATCTTTGACCTTGTTTCCCCTTACTACACTTATGAGAGCGGCAGTTGCGGCTGTTCGGCCTGTTCCTTCTGCTCCCTCGCCGCACGCCTGAAGGTCTGCGCTGTTGGTGGCATCTCGACTTCCGCCCCCTTCAGTAGTTCCTCAATGGTCAAAATTTGAATCCGCGGATAGGGCTTATTCCAGCCGGGCGAATGGTAGGCCCCGGCGGAGAGCGCCTCTTTGACCATATCCTTTGTCGGGTTCTCCAGTGTGACCAGGACGCCCATTGCGGCCTTTTCCCGGCCAACGGTGCCTGAGAGGTCACGGATGACGGCGCTGTTGACCTTGCCGCTCTTCACCTGAATGACGATGCGCTTGGCCTTCCCTGTCTTGTCGTCCATGAACGTAATCAGGCCGTCGATGCCCCGGTCGGCCCCTTTCTTGCCCTCTTTGCTGCCCGGCTGGCCCCCCAGGGGACGGGCGTTAATCAGGGACAAGGCCCAATACTGGAACTTATAGCGGTCTTCGTTCGCCAGCTCTCTGGCGGCCTGAACCGTCGTCGGCTGCCCGATGACCTGAAACTCAGTGCCGGGGAAAGCGTCCTCCAGCCGGTAGCGCTGCAGGGCAATCGCCAGCGGGGTCACGTCAATGCCAATCCAGCGGCGGCCCAGCTTCTCGGCGGCGACGACGGTCGTCCCACAGCCGCAGAACGGGTCCAGAACCACGTCGCCGGGGTTGGAGCTGGCTTCGATGATCCGCTCCAGTAGCTCCAGCGGTTTTTGGGTGGGGTAGCCTAACCGCTCCTGGGCCTGAGAGTTAATTGGGTTAACATCAGTCCAGAGGTCTTGGAGTGGAACCCCAGGCATTTCATCTAAATAGCGTTTGTATTCCGCGCCCCCGGTTCTGGTATAGTGAATCCGCCCTTGGTCATGTAGTTCCTGCATCCGTTCTTTGGGCAATCGCCATATTTTGGTCACCCCATTCCATTCATATTCATAGCCACCGCCCGAAAGGCCGAAAGCTGTTAAATTGTCCGTTCTGTACCTTCTTCCGTCTGAATCAACCTTCCGGTAATGACTGTCAAGGTAGGATTGTTCATACGGCTGATACTGCTTATTCCACGTAAAGCTTTTTCCTTTGGTATAGAAGAGCAAAACATCATGAGCATTGCCACAGGTTCCTGAATCACTGTGGGCCGTTGTTCGTTTCCAGATGATTTCATTGCGGAAATTCTCAGGCCCAAAAATCGTATCCAGAATGACCTTCAGATAATGGCTGGCCGTCGGGTCGCAATGCAGATAGAGGCTGCCCGTGGGCTTGAGAACGCGGTGCAGCTCGACCAGCCGGATGGTCATCATGACCAGATAGGCCAACATCTGGCTGGGGCCGATGAAGTCGTGCAGCGCCTCCATCATCCGGCTGACCCGCTCGGGCGCTTCCGTCACCAGCTCCTGGTAGCTGTCAAAGGCGGCGCGGTTCCAATGCCACGTATCTTCAAATGCGGCAATCTGCGCCTCTGACTCCTCGCCGCTCTCATATTTGAAAAGGACGTTGTAGGTGCGGCTGGAGTTGAACGGCGGGTCGAGGTAAACGAGGTCAACCGACTCTGTGGGCACGTACTCCCGCAGAATGTCCAGGTTGTCCCCATAGAACAGGGTGTTTTGCGTGATCGGTCTGGGCATCCTATTTCTCCCCAGGCGTAACGGGCATCGTATCAGGCCCGATGTTAGGTCAGAGTTGCCGCTCGGGCAAGCCGCCCAGCCTACGGCTGCACCACCACCTCCGTCCCAATCTCCGCCCAGTTGTAGAGCGTCGTCGCGTCCGGGTAGCTGAGGATGACGCAGCCGTAGCTGACCGGCGTGCCCAGGTAGCCCTCCCAGAGAATCGCCCCGCTGCTCATGATCGGCAGGGCGTGGAAACCGTTCTCCAGATAGCCGGTGTGGTAGAAGCCGAGCCAGTAGGGCATGCGCAGCGCCCAGTTGTAGGCGTAGGCCTCGGGGATCTTGCTGCGGATGTGGAAGGTGCCGTTCCACGTCTCGCTGCCGGGCATGCCGGTGCTGACGACGAAGGTCCAGAGCAGGTTGCCGTTCTCGTAGACGTAAGCGCGCTGCTCCGACTTGTCCACGACGATGCGCTTGGCGGCGACGGGCGCCGGGGGCGGCGCGGGCGGTTGCGCTCCCAAAGCGGCGCCGTTCTGCGAGACGAGCAGCCTCTGGCCCACGTAGATCAGGTTGGCGTTCGGCAGGTTGTTGAGCTGCTGCAGGTCGCTCACCGTGACACCGTAGCGCAGCGCCACGCGGTAGAGCGTCTCGCCGGGCTGGACGATGTGCTCCTGCACGGCCGGAGGCGGCAGGCTCTCGCCGCCGTCATCGGCCGGTGGAGCAGCCTCTTCGGCAGGGGGCGCGGCACCGTCGGGGATGATCAGCACCTGCCCCGGATAGATCAGGTTGGGGTTGACGATGTTGTTGGCCGTCGCCAGGGCGTTGAGGTCCACGCCATAGCTGCGGGCGATGCGCGCCAGGTGGTCGCCGGGCTGCACCGTATAGCTCTGTTCGGCGTGGGCCGG
>JAAYYY010000268.1 GCA_012515125.1 Chloroflexota bacterium | reverse complement strand
TCGCGCAGTTCAAGCCCCTGAACGCGCCCCAGAGGAAAGCTGCGCACGCCGTCGCCGCTTTCTTCGAGCAGCGAGACGAGCGCCGTCGCCAACGGCTGCTCGGCGGGCTGTTCGTCCAGCCCCAGCAGCCGCCCCTCGTGGCGCTCGTCCTGGTCAAGCAACAGGGTGACGCGCCGGCCGCGAACGCTTGCCAGCAGATCTCGCAGGCTGTATTCCGGGCGGAGGCGAATGCTGTTGCCCGCCAGGCGCTCCTCGCGGCTCTGCGGCGTCGGGTAATCAATGCCGAGAACGTGGCCCTCGCCGTGATCGATCACCGTCAGGCTCTTCAGCAGATCGTTCATCTGCTCTTCGTGAAAGGTCAGCACCAGCGCATCGCCGCTGACCGGCCCGCGCCGCTCAAAGTAGCCAACGCCGTGCTTATATAGGGTCATCCGGGTAACGGGTAATCGGGTCATTTCTTATCTCCAGGGACAGCTCTATCGTCCACTTCCAGGCCCGGCAGGTGGGCGCCGACCGTCCCGGCGCCGGCCCGCAGAGCCGACTCATACTGGCTGACTAACTCGCGGCGCAGCACTTTGCCGATCAGGCTACGCGGGAAATCCTTGACAAAGATGACGAGGCGGGGCACCTGCTGGGGTGGCAGGCGACGCCGCGCAAGGGCGATAATCGACTCAGCCGGCACCTGTGCCCCCTCTTTGAGCTGCACAAAGGCGATCGGTCGGTTGGCAATGGCAATGACGACCACCTCCCGCACCTCCGGCAGCTCGTAGATAACCTCTTCAATGTCGCGGGGAAAGGCTACCTCGCTCTCCTCCGGCAGCCAGACGTCCTGGCGCCGGCTCATGATCTGGAAGTAGCCGTCCTCGTCCATCACGGCAATGTCGTTCGTCCGCAGCCAGCCGTCCTCGTCCAAGACCTCGCGCGTGGCGTGCTCGTCGCCCCAGTAGCCGGCCATCACCTGGGGCCCGCGCACGTGCAGCTCGCCAAACTGGCCCGGTGGCAGCGGCAGGGGAATATCCGTGCGCAGATCGACGATGCGCGCTTCCGTATTGGGCAGGGGCAGCCCGATTGAGCCTACCCTGCTCTGAGCAAAGATCGGGTTGACGTGCGTCACCGGGCTCGCCTCACTCAGTCCATAGCCTTCGACCAGCCGCCCTCTGGTTAGCTTCTCGAAGGCCTCTTCAACCTCGACAGGCAGAGGCGCGGCGCCGCTGATACAGACCTGAATCGACTCGATGTTGTAGCGACGCACGCCGGGGAAATCGTTGATCGCTACAAACAATGCCGGCACGCCGGGGAAGAGCGACGGGCGGTGGCGGCGAATGTGCTCCAGCATGACGCGTATGTCCAGCTCGGGCAGCAGGATCATGCCCGCGCCTATAGCTACCGCCAGGTTCATCCCGGTCGTCATACCATAGGCGTGGTTGAAGGGCACGACGCACAGAACGCGTTCTTCGCCGTCGCGCAGGGTCGGCATCCAGACCCGGCACTGCAGAACGTTGGCCACCAGATTGTGGTGAGTGAGCGTGACGCCACGCGGCCGGTCGGTCGTTCCACCCGTGTACTGGATGGCGGCAACGTCGCGGTGAGAGACGGCGACGGCCGGCGGCGCTATCGTCTGGCGGCGCAGCAGAGGCCGCCAGAGGTGGTCGTGGTGGCCCAGGCTGTGGCGCAGCCGGTGCCGGCGCAACTGTCGCCGCCAGGGGAAAAAGAGGTTCTGAAGCGGGCGATAGAGGGGTGCGTAATCGTCTACGTGGGCGTAAATCACCTCGCGCACT
>JAAYYY010000267.1 GCA_012515125.1 Chloroflexota bacterium | reverse complement strand
CAGCAGCGCGCTGCCGAAACGCTCGCCGACGGCGACCCAGCCCATGAGCAGGGCCGCGACGGGCACGAGGGTGAGCAGCCCGAGCGCCGGATAGAGCAGAATGCCAACACAGGTAACCAGCAGGACCAACGCCAGCAACAGCACCAGTGAAGGCACGGCGATGGCGGTCAGGAAGCCGACGGCGCCGCTGGCAGCCGGCCGCTCGCGCACGGCCTGCCCGACCTGCTCGAGGTGACGGGGGAAGACCGCCGCCACAACCAGCGCCAGGACGCCGAGCAGCAGGCTGCGGCCAATCACTTCGCTGACGTTACCGATGAACACGCGGGCCCGGCTCTCCCGGAAAGTGGGGACTTCGGGCATCCGCGGCATCTCCGGCAAGACTGGCATCTCGGGCATCTCAGGCATTGCCGGCATCTCGGGCATCGCCGGTATCTCCGGCAATACCGGCACTACCTGGCGGAAACGAGAGCCGTAAGCGGAGCACGCGGTCCCGTTGTTCTCGTCCACCACGTTACCGCCGAGACTGAAACAGCTGCCGTCAATCGTGGCGTTCTCGGTCAGATGGATATCGCCGGCGAAGATAACCAGGTCGCCGATGATGGTCCCATCGACGGTAACGTCGCCGTCAAAGACGGTGAGGCCGCCGTTGATGGTGCCGCCAACGTCCACATGCCCGTCAAAGACCGTCACCTTGCCGTTGACGACGGCGTCTTCTTCGATCAGCAAGTCGTTGTCGAAGACGTTAATGTCCTCGTCCACCACCTCGCCGGCGCCGATGATACGGTCGTAGCCGATCGCGCTGGCCATACCGGCCGGCAGGAACAACAGGACAAGCAGAATAAGTACAACCAGTTTTTGCTTCATCTTAACTTCTCCGCGAGCGGCTCAGGTGCTATCCCGGTGCAGTACCAGTCGGTTCACCACGCCCCCCCAGAGGAGGACAATAGCGACCATGAGCATCGGCAGGCCGACGGCAGCCGGGTGCTGCAGGCACCATTGGGCCATCCCTCCGGCTGCGGCGCTCAGGATAACGCCGAGTGCATTAAGCTGGGCCAGGGCGCCCTGCCAGAAGCCGCTCCACAAGGCCGGCTCGCCCAGGGCAGGCGATAGCTGAATCGCCAGCCAGGCCACCCCCAGCAGTGGGATCACGCCGGCGGCCAGGAACAGGACGTAGACCGCCGCGCCGAGCCACAGGTGGCGCGGCGTCATCGGCAGGGCGCGCACGGTGCGTTGGGCGAAACCGGCCGGCACAGGAACCGGCGGCGTCTCCCGCAGCAACTGCTCTACTGCCTGCAGCGCTTCCCATTCGCGGGCCAGCTCCGGACGCGCGCGAAGGTGAGATTCCAGCTCGACCAGCCCGGTTGCTGAAAGCTCACCGTCGAGCGCGTCCATCATCAGTGCATAAACTTCTTCATGCTCCATCACGCTTTTCCATCCCTTCTCTCTCTCTTCCTGTCACCCTGTACGTCTCAATTGAGATGAGGTTGCAGGCGTTCCGCAACCTCGCCATCGGTCGTGGCCTCGGCCAGCTGGCGCCGGGCGCGAAAGAGTCGCGATTTGATCGCACTGACTGTCGTATCCATCACTTCCGCGATTTCTTCATAACTCATGTCGTACCAGTAACGTAAGACCACCGTCTCCCGGTACTCCTCGGGCAGCGTCGCCAGCAGCGACTGGACAAGCGCCTCACGTTCATGATTCAACGTCTGCGCCTCGGGCCCGTCCGCATGGTCAGACATCAGCGCCGGGTGGGCCGGCAAGGGCTCCTCCAGCGAAAGCAACGTGACGCGTCGTTTGCGGATCAGGTCGATGCAGTAGTTCGACGTGATCGACAACAGCCAGGTGCTGAACTTGCGCTGGGGATCGTAAGAATCCAGCCGGGTATAAGCCCGGATGAAGGCCTCCTGCGCCGCTTCTTCCGCTTCGCCACGATTGTTCAACATACGGTACGCCAGGTTATAGACAGGGCCCTGGTACGCTTCGACCAGCCGGCCAAAAGCCGCCCGATCCCCGTTTCTGGCCCGTTCCAGCCAAACCTGTTCTTCGTCGTTCACGTTCGAGATCTCCTGACTGCTCACTGGGCTTTACGCAGCAAGCGCCAAAAGGTTGCACGCCCTCAGTGTGGAGCGCTCCACGGCCTCTGTCAAGCGAACCCGGACATAGACTATTTGACACACCTCCGGGGAAACTAGATAATGCCGCCAGGATGGCGCAAGAGCGAGAAAGAGAACGGCAGTCCCTGCCGTCAGAGCTATACACCGAAGAATATTTCCTCACTGCCTGCGAAGGCTACGACGTCTATCTGGAATCGGAGGGGGAGCATCTCTCCCGGCGCCTGCGTGACGCCTTCGCCGTAGCCGAGGTCCGGCCGGGCATGCGCGTCCTGGACGTAGGCTGCGGCCGGGGCGAGATTTTGCGCCACTGCATGCGCCTGGGAGTCGAAGCGCACGGCATCGACTATGCTGAGGCAGCGACGGCGATGTCGCTGAACGCCGTGACGGCAGAGCTGAACAACCTCGACGACGCGGCCGGGCTCCACGTTTTTCCTGCGACCGTGGCCCGCGCCGATGCCAAAAAGCTACCCTACCCCAGCAATAGCTTTGACCGCGTGCTCATGTTCGATGTGGTGGAGCATCTCTACCCCTGGGAGCTACACGAGGCGATGCGCGAGGTCTATCGCGTGCTGCGGCCCGACGGGCGTTTCATCGTCCACACCGCGCCGAACCGCTGGTACGACCGTTACGCCTATCCCTGGGTGCGCCGCTTCCGGGCCCTGCTGGGACAGGGTGACCGCTACCCGGTGGACCCGCGCGCGATAACGCCGGTGAACCAGCACGTCCACGTCAACGAGCAGGACATCGTCAGTATGCGGCGCGCGCTGAACACCGCCGGGTTCCGCGGGAAGATCTGGCTCGACTCGCCGCCGCAGGACAGGCGCGAGAACGTGCTGGTGGACGGCCTGCGCTGGCTCGCCTTCAACGTGCCGCCCGTCCGCTGGTTCTTCGAGCGCGAGCTATTTGCCGTCGCGGAAAAGATCCCCTCGCGCGACGTCCTGTAGAGGCCCATAGCGGCCCATGACTGCCCGGCTCCGCCTGCGCCTGCTTCTCGCCGCTATCCTGCTTGTCGCCTTCTGGTTTCGCGCCCACGATCTGCTCGTCATTCCCCCGGGCCTGACGCACGACGAAGCCAATCACGGCCGGGAGGCCATCGGCATTCTGCAGGGGCGGCTGGCCCTCTTCTTCCCGCTCAATTACGGCAGCGAGCCTCTCTACAGCTACACCGTTGCCGGGCTCATGGCGCTGCTGGGGCGCAATCTGCTGGCCCTGCGGCTGGTCGCCGTCTTCTTTAACCTGGGCGCCGTCGCTCTGACCTACGGGTGGGCGCGCCGCGCACTCGACCGGCCGGCGGCCCTGCTGGCTGCGGCGCTCATGGGCGTCAGCTTCTGGCCCGTCGCGGCGGCGCGGGAAGCGCTGCGTGCCGGGATGATGCCCTTCTTTACTGCCGGGGCTGCCACCTTCTTCTGGCTGATGGTTAGCCGCGCGCGGCAGCGCCGGCCCATCGACTGGTGGCTCGTCGCCGGCTTCACCCTCTGCCTCACGGCGACGCTGTACAACTATCTGGCTGCGCGGGTCTGGTGGCTGCTCTTCCCGTTGTTTCTGCTCTACCTGGCCCTGGCGCATCGCCGGGAGCTGCGCCGGCTCTGGCGCCCGACGCTGGTGGGCCTGCTGCTCGCCGGGCTGCTGACTGTGCCCATGTTCCTCTATCTGCAGCAGCACCCCGAGGCGCAAACACGGCTGCAAATGCTGGACAGCACGCTGAGCCGGGCCTTACGCGGAGAGCTGGCGCCGCTGCTGCGCAATATGACCGGCGCCCTGCTCGCCTTCGTCTGGCCCGGCCGGGGTGACCAGTTTCTCGCCTACAACCTCCCCGGCAGGCCCGTTCTCAATGGCCTGAGCGCCCTGTTTTTCGTCGCCGGGCTCGGCGTTTCGCTGGCCCGCCGGCGCCGGCCGGCCTACGCCTTTCTGCTGCTCTGGTTCGGCGTGGGCATTATTCCGTCGCTGCTCACCGGCGCCACCGCCAACACCACCCGTAACGTGGGCGCCATGCCGGCCACCTACTTGCTGGCAGGCGTGGGTTTTGTCGGCCTCGCCCAGATGCTCGGGCAGCAGCGCCCCCGGCTGGCTCCGGCTATCCTGGGCGCGGCGGCGCTCTGGCTGCTGGTCACCGTCGGGCTGACGGCCGATGCCTATTTCCGGCGCTGGGGCCAGGACCCCGACGTTCGCGAGGCCTACCAGCACACGCTCGTCAGGCAGATGGCCTATCTGGACGACCGGCCCACAGAGCCGGCGATGATCTCCAGCGTCTATCCGGGAGCCGCGCACAATCCGAGCATCGGCCTGGTGCTCGCCGGCGACCGGCCACAATGGCGCTGGGTGGATGCCCGCGGCGCGCTGCTTTTCCCCGGCGGCGAGCCGGCCCTGCTTCTCGCGCCGCCGGCTACGCCGCTCCACCCCCTCTTCACCGCCTGGAGCGAGCCGGTAGAGACGGTAGAGCTGCGCCCGAATGATCTCAATCCATCGTTCACAGTCTATCAGGTCGCTCCGCCCGCCCTGCCCGCCGCAGAGCCCGCGCTCTTTGGAACGGGCGAGCCGGCGCTAGCACTGCTTGACGCCGGCTGGCGCAATAGCAGCGTCAGGCCGGGGGAAGTGGTGGAAATGGTGCTCGTCTGGCAGGTCATCGACCCGGCCGACGTAGGCCCCCGGCAGGCCGGGATCGAGGCGACCGACGTCGTCTTCTTCACCCACGTGCTCGCCGGCCCGGAAGAGATCCTGGCCCAGCAAGACGCCATCGACGCTCCGTCGTGGGACTGGCAGACCGGCGATCTCGTCGTGCAGATTCACCGCGTCGAGGTGCCGGCCGGCAGTGCGCCGGGCACGTATGAAACGCGCGTGGGTCTCTACGACCGGGTCAGTGGGGCCCGCCTGCCCCGTGTCGGGAGTGGGGAAATAGTACCGGGTGACGCCGCAATAGTGGAATCGCTGGAGATAATCCCCTAGAATAGAAACGCCAGCGTGCCCGGAACAGCGGCGCCGGCGATGGACAATGAGTAATCGGAAACCCGCCAGCCAGCTTTCTATCGACGATCTGGAAGAGCTTCTCTACCGACGGAAGCGCGCCCAGCGCCAGCAGCGGCTGCAACGGCTGAAGAAGCAGGGGCGCGTGGTTGACGTGGCGGGCCTGCCGCCGCCGGGCCCGCCCGCATTGCGCCGCCCGCAGGCCGTGCCCAGCGGCGCCATGCAGCGGCTGACTCTGGTCGACGGAACGGGCGAGGCGCCGGCCCGATCCGAGCCGAAAACGCGCTCCGGCGTTACCTGGCGCTGGGTGGCGAACAAGGCTCTACTGCTGGTGGAGATTGGGCTGGTTGCGGGCCTGATCTGGGCGCTGCTCAGCCTGCTGGAGACCCGGCAGGAGCTGAATCAGGAACTTGCCGTGGTGCAGCAGGCTGAGGTGGCAGCCGTAGCCCTGCCCACTCCCACGCCAACCCCGGTCATCGACCTCGTGGTGCTGCCTGGCGGCCACAAGCCGCCTGTCGCCGGGCGCCCACCGGAGCCTGGCGAGGCGGGCTACATCCCGGCCCATCTGCTGCCGGCCGTGAACAATTACGAGCCGCCGCCCATCCCCACGCCCGGTCCCGAACAGGCCCGCCGCATCCAGATTCCGGCGATTGACGTGGACAGCAGCATCTACCAGGGGCAGGAATGGGAGCAACTGCGCAAGGGGGTTGGCCAGTACCCGGGCTCGCCCCCGCCCGGCGAAGCCGGCAACCTGTCGCTCGCCGCGCATAACGACATCTACGGCGAGATCTTCCGCGATCTGGATAAGCTGGCGCCCGGCGACGAGATCCTCATCTCCACCGAGCGGCAGCAATATGTCTACGTCGTGCGCGAGACGGAGATCGTCGCGCCGACGGATACCTGGGTCATGGCCCCGACCGAATACCCCAGCGTGACGCTGATCTCCTGCTATCCCTATATGGTTGACAACAAGCGCATCGTCGTCTTCGCCGATCTGGCCGGGACGACGCCCTGAGGAACCAATGGCCCGAAAAGTAAGGCGCGTCAAATCGCCGCCGGCCAGAGCCGCTTCACCGGAGCCGGTCACGCCGACGACCCCACCGACGCCGCCTCGTGAGGAAGCCCTGCGTGAAGAGTATGGTTACGTGCTGAAAGATCTGCGCCAGATTGCCATCCTCGCCGCGGCGCTCTTCCTCCTGCTCATCGTCCTGAACCTGCTCCTCTAGGCCGGCCGTTGACCCCTCTGGCAGCGCCATGCTTAACGCCAGGTTGGGCCCGCCGCGCCGGCCTCCGCCGATTATTGACGCTGGAGTGGAGATGTGCTATCATCTTTTTCGCTCTGGCCCTTAGCCAGAGGCTAATTTCGACTTGCCACCTGGGTGGCACTTTTTTCTTAAACAAGGATAGGGACCATAAGCACAGATTACCGCGTAAACAATCGAATTCGGGCTCGCGAAGTACGTCTGATTGACGATACTGGAAGCAACCGGGGTATCGTTTCCTTGCAGGAAGCGCAGGACATAGCCAATGAGGCCGGCCTGGACCTCGTAGAAGTCGCCCCAAATGCTCGCCCTCCTGTCGTACGGATAATGGACTTTGGTAAGTTCCAGTACGAGCAGACCAAGAAGGAGCGAGAGGCGCGCAAACACCAGAAACAGATTGAGATCAAGACGATCAAGCTGAGCCCGAAGACGGCGGATTTTCATCGCGATATCAACGTACGCCGGGCACGCGGTTGGTTGGAAGAAGGGAAGAAGGTCAAGGTCGTCGTCAAGTTTAAGGGACGCGAGATCCACTACCCTGAAATCGGCCGGGAGATTATGGATGGCATCGCCGAGGAGTTGCGCGATGTCTCTACTGTGGAACAGCAGCCAAACCTGGAAGGCTGGACCATGGTGATGATGCTGGTGCCTGAAAACGCCTGAGGTTGCTCTGACCGGAAGCAGGCAGCCGAATAGACAGAAGGTTGGAGGAAAGCCCGGCAGGGGCTTTTCTATGTGAGGTGAGGTAGATGGCAAAGAAGTATAAGTTGAAGACCTACAAGGCGGCTGCTAAGCGCTTCAAGGTTACCAAGACCGGTAAGGTCATGCGCACCAAAGGCGGTAAGAGCCACCTTCGCCGCAAGAAGTCTGAACGGACGAAGCGCCTGTTCGGCGAGATGATCGAGGTTACCACGGCTGGGGACAAGCGCCGGATCAAGCGGCTGGCTCCGTATCTGAAGAAGTACGGTTAGTTTTATCCACCCAATCGCTGCCTGGCCTCTACGGAGCGTCCAGGCCGGTCAAACGCGAGGTATTGCATCATGCGAGTAAAAGGCGGGACGGTCACACGCCGTCGCCACAAGAAGATTCTCAATATGACCAAGGGGCAGTGGGGGACGCGCAGCAAGCTCTTCCGCCGCGCCAACGAAGCGATGATGAAGTCGTACTGGTACGCTTATCGCGACCGGCGCAACCGTCGTCGCGAGCTGCGCCGTCTGTGGATTGCCCGTATTAATGCCGGCGCACGTCTCAACGGTTTGAGCTACAGCCAGCTGATCCACGGCCTGAAGCTCGCGAATGTGCGGCTCGACCGCAAGGTGCTGGCCGACATTGCCGTGCGCGATCCGCAGGCTTTTGCCAGCATCGTGGAGACTGCTCAGGCCGCGCTCGCCTGATCGCTTCACTTCATTTGAACAAACGAACGCCACGGCGGCATGGCCCGCCGTGGCGTTTTCATTTATGATCGCCGTATGGTTCCCAGGCTGCAATTTCGCCTTGCCATTGTCGCCATTCTCCTGCTCGCAGCCGGGCTTCGCCTTCACGCCCTGCCCGAGATCCCGCCGGGAATGACCCACGACGAAGCCGATCACGGCCTCGACGCCTGGGGGGTGGTGCAGGGCGAGCGGCCGATCTACTTCACCGTCGGCTACGGGCGGGAGCCGCTCTACGACTATAGCACGGCGCTGCTGATGGCCTTTCTCGGCCCGACCTATCTGGCCGGGCGCATCACCTCGGTCTACTTCGGCCTCCTGCTGATCGCCGGTATGGCGGCGTGGACCAGACGCGCCTTCGGCGGCCCGGCGGCCCTGTTGACCGCCGCCGGCCTCGCCGTTGCTTTCTGGCCCCTGATGACGGCGCGCCACGCGCTGCGCACGGTGACCCTACCGGCGCTGCTGGTTGCCGCCCTGGTCGCTTTCTGGCGTGGGGCAGCGGCAGCGCGGCGGGGCGGATGGCTCTGGGCCGCCTGGATAACGGCCGGCCTTCTCCTGGGACTGAGCTTCTATACCTACATTCCGGCGCGCATCACCTGGCTGTTGCCGCCGGGAGCAGCCGCCTATCTCCTGCTGCGGCGCGAGGGGGCAGCCGGCCGTGTGCTCAGGGGCGCGGCAGTGACGCTCCTGCTGGCGCTGCTCGTGGGGCTGCCGCTCTTCACCTTTCTCGCCAGCCATCCCGAGGCTGAGGTGCGTATCGGGCAGCTTGCCAGCCCACTGCAACAGGCATCCGAAGGAAACTTCGAACCGCTGTTCACGAACGCCTGGCGGGCGCTAGGCCTGTTCGGCGTCAGGGGCGATAGCCAGTGGCGCTACAACATCGCCGGGCGGCCCTGGCTGCCCCTGCTCCCGTCGTTGCTCTTCTATGCCGGGCTGCTTGTGGCCGCCTGGTATGCGGTGCGGAAGCGGCCCTGGCGCGGCATGGCGGCGTTCACGGCGCTGCTCTGGCTCCTGCTCGGGCTGGCGCCTTCGCTGGTCACCGGCCCTGAGCTGAGCACCACGCAGGCGATTGCCCTGCAGCCGGTCCTCTTCCTCTTTCCGGCGCTGGCGCTGGTTGCGGGCGCCCGCCGGCTGGCCCCCCTCCTTCGCCAGCCGGCGTCGCGTCTGCTTCTGGTCGCAGCGCTGCCGCTCTACGGCGGCTGGCTGCTCGCCAGCAGTCACGCCTACTTCGACGTCTGGGCGCAGCAGCCGGAGGTAGCTGTGCAGTACGAGCAGAATCTGGTCTCTGCGGTGCGCTACCTGGACAGGCAGGAGGCGCAGACAGTCGCCGTGTCCACGGACGCGCCGGGGCGCTTCCACGATGCGGCGGCGGCGCCCCTCTTCAAGCGCAACGAGCAGATTTCCCTGCGCTGGTTCGACGGGCGCCACAGCCTTCTGTTGCCGGCGGCGCCAGGGTCCGCGACGCTCTTCTTCACGCCGGATGCGCCTCCGGCCCCCGCGCTCGCCCCGTACCTTGAAGCCGTAGCGGAAGACAGGATCGATTTGCCACAGGGTAGTCATTATCATGTGGACAACGAGGGTGGTTTTCAGCGCCTTTATCCACAGTTTTCCCCTTCCATGCACAACTTATCCACAGAGTTATCCACAGAAGTGGTGTTTGGCGACACGGTGCGCTTCCTGGGCGCGGCGTCGCCACGAACCGCCGTCCGGGCCGGCGACGCGGTCACCGTCGCCACGCTGTGGCGCGTCACGGGCGCTGCGCCGCCCGATCTTGTGCTCTTCACACACCTGCTTGGCGAGGACGGCATGCCTCTGGTCCAGGCCGACCGGCTAGACGTGCCCAGCGATCAGTGGCAGGCCGGCGACGTCTTCGTCCAACTACACGAAATCAATCTACCCTGTGCGCTGGAGGGTGGGGAGTACCGACTGGCAGTGGGCTTCTACCCGCAGCTCGACTGGCGGCAGCGCCTGCCCCTGGAGATTGACGGCGCGCCTGCGGGCGATACGCTGTTCCTGCCGCCGCTGGAGGTTGTCCCCTGATGGCTAAACACGAACGGCGCGAGCGCTGGCTGGTCGCCTGCATCACGCTGCTGGCCTTCTTCCTGCGCGTCTGGCGGTTGCACGACGTGCCGCCGGGCTGGAGCGACGACGAGCTGAGCGATATCCTCGTCATCGCGCAGAAGATCTTCCAGGGCGATTTCAGCGTCTACTACGTCGACGCGACCGGCCTGGAGGCGCCGTACTTTATGGTCGCGGGCCTTTTCCTGCGGCTGCTGGGCTTCAATGCGCTGGGCATCCGCCTGCTTTCGGCGCTGCTCGGCACGCTGGCAATCCCGCTGATCTACCGGGTGGGCCAGCGCGCCTTCTCCGGGCGTGTGGGCCTGCTCGCGGCGGCCCTGCTTGCCACCAGTTTCTGGGCGCTGATCTACTCGCGCGTCAACATTCGCCACATCTCGCTGCCCGTCTTTGTCCTGGGGACTGTCTACTTCTTCTGGCACGGAATCCAGACGGGACGGCAGCGCTCCTTCGCCGTCGCCGGACTATGGGTGGGGCTGGGCTTCTACACCTATTTCGCCGCTCGCGGCGTGCCGCTCATCCTGATCGCCTTCAGCTTCTATCTCTGGCTTGCCGACCGGCCGCGCTGGCGGCGGACGTGGCGCGGGCAGCTCCTGACCCTGCTCGTGGCGCTGGTACTGGCGATCCCGCTCGCCGTCTCTGTGCTGAGCCAGGAGGGAGCCGATGCGCGGGTGGCGGAGGTCGGCGTGCCGCTCGCGGCGGCGCGCGCAGGCGACTTCGAGCCACTGCTTCACCACGTCAGCCGCACGTTGCAAATGTTCCACGCCGACGGCGACGACGAGTTCCTGTACAACATCCCCGGCCGGCCGGTCTTTGGCCCGCTCGGCGCGTTGGCGCTGGCGGCGGGGCTGCTTCTGGCGGCGTGGTCTGCCCTTCAGCCACTGCGACGATCGGGCTCCACCCGGCCCGTACACCTGGCGGCGGGCTTCCTGCTGCTCTGGTGGCTGGCGGGGATCACGCCGGGCTTTCTCAGCGTCCCGCCGGCGAGTCTGGGGCACACAATCGTCGCCCAGCCCGCAACCTACCTCCTGGCAGCGCTGCCGCTGCAGCCTCTCGGCCGGCTCCCGCAGCGGCGCTGGCTGGTCCCCGTACTGGCCTCGCTACTGGTCACGGCGGGAGCGGCGCGCAATCTGCCCGACTACTTCCAGACCTGGCCCCAGCGCGGCAACACTCGCTTTCTCTACCACGCCGACATGCGCGACGTAGCCCGGTTCCTGGCCGAACATCCGGAGATACGCGACTTTGCCATCAGTGGCCTGCTCGCCGGCCCGTGGGATCGCGAGGCGCTACGTATCGACATGACCAATGCCGGCGTGACCGGCGCGCGACCGCGCTGGTACAACCCGCAGCGGGCCGTCTTCCTCAAGCTGGGCGGCGAACCGGCCGTTACCTTCGCCGGCTACCCCCGCGTGGAGACGGTCTACGACGAAGCCACCGAGCCGCTGCCGGTGCCGCCGGCCGGCGGCTACCAGTTGTCCCGCGTTACTATAGAAACGGAGCCGGGACCCGCCCAGGCCTGTTTCGCCAACGGCCTCTGCCTGCTCCAGGCCGACTACGACAGGGAGACTGGCGTATTGCACCTGACCTGGGAGCTGGCTAGCGAACTGGACCTTCCCGAAATACCGCTGCTCAGCATCCCCCCGCCGCCCGATGCCGACGCATCACCTCGCCTCTCGGTCTTTGCCCACCTGCTGGATCGTGACGGGGCGTTTCTCGCGGGCGACGACGGCCTGTGGGTCGATCCGGAGATGCTGCGGCCGGGCGATGTCTTCCGGCAGCAGCATCGCCTACAGGAACCGGCGGGCGGTGCGGCGGCGATAGTCGCCGTTGGTCTCTATGACCCGCTCACCGGGCAGCGCTGGGAAACCGAAACCGGCCAGGATGCCGTGCAGATTCCGCTGCCCTAGCTCTGGGCCGCCTTATCCTGCCGCTCTGCAGAAAGCGGTAGGAGCGGCCGATCAAGGTGTGGCGACGATAGTCATCTGGCCTTCGCCGACGGTGACGCTGGCGATGGTGTAGTTTTCCGGAAGCCTGTCCAGTGCCTGCTGCAGGTTGTCGTTTAGCGTATTCTCCAGTGGGGCGAGCATCGTCACCGGTATGGGCACGCCGCCCACGGTGGCGCGGTCCAGATTCAGGGCCAGCTCGCCGTTGACGGACGCCGCCGAAAATGCGGCGACAAGGTCGGCGGTCATCGGCTGCTGCAGGGTGCCGCTCAGGACAATATTACCGCCGGCGAACGCCACGGAGACATCCTGAATGACCGGCTCGCCATTGGCTTCCGGGTTGACACTGACGGCCTGGTTAAGCTCGTCGTCGGTAATGACGACGGTGATGTTACCGCTGGCGTCGGGCTGTACGCTCTCGACTTTCTCGCGCAGGGCGTCTCCATCCACGACGATTTCGGTGGTGAAGTCGGTCGCCTCGATGGTGGCAATTGCCGCGCCGCCCACATCAGCCGCCCCGGAGACGACAGTGCCTGCCGCAGCGGCTACAGTCTCCTGAATGCCTGCCTCGGCCGCCGCAGTGGCTGCGCCCCGGGCTGCTGCCCCGGCGGTCGCCGCCGCCCCTTCGGGCACGCTGACCTCCGGCAGATCGATCCCGCCGACGGCGCAGGCCAGCGTCGTCAGGGCCAGCAGGCCGATTAGTAGTAACATTGCCAGCTTATTCTGGTTAATCATCTCGATAACTCCTCCTCGGCGCTGCTGCCGCCATGCACGGCCTCCTTGCGGCGCCGCTTGACCGGCCCTATCCTCTCAGGTAGCATACCGGAAATTGAATTCGCGCCGAATCCTGATTCCTGCCGATCTTCACCTACGATACCCGAGGAGTTTTCCAGACGCTTGCCATTCTTTTGGATTGCTAAGCCGGAAAGCCCATGAAAACCAGCGCCTTCATCGCCACGTTGCTCACCTTTCTCATGGTCATCCTCGTCCTCGGGGCGGCTGTCTTTTTTCTCTGGCAGGCGCGGCAGCTACTGGAAAACGACGTGGCCGGGCTGGCGACCGAAGTGGCGGGCGCGAACAGCACGGCAACGGCCGTGCGCGCCTACGTCGATGCGCGCGACGCCGATCTCAGTACCAGCGAAGCGGTCCGGGCAACGGCCGAAGCGGCGCTGGCCACGAGTGAGGCCAATTACGAGAGCGGCCTGCAGACGCTCGAATCGATGGCCGCATCACGCGCCACCCTGGTCGCGCAGAGCGCCACGCGAGAGGCCCTGCTGGCTGCTCTGGAGACGCCCTACATCACCATCGCCTATCCCGAAGATGGAGCTACGTTCACGACCGCCAGCAGTATCCTGCTGGTGATCACCGCCGCCCACCCGCAAGGCGTAGACCGTGTCGCGTTGCGCGGGTATGGCGATCCGGTGCTGCTGCCCGGGGGCAGCGAGCCGTACCGCGTCTACAACCACCGGTTCAGCCCGCCGCTGCAGCCCGGCAATTACACCATTACGGCGACGGTGACCAGTCGCGACCAGCAGACCGCCGCCGACACGCTGCAATTCACGGTGACGGCGGCACCGCAGGAAGCGAGCGGAACGCAGCAGCTTGCCTGGTTGTGGGCGCGGGAGCCGGCTGCTGACTGGCTTGGGCGGCGCTAGCAGCCCCGGCTAACCAGTGTTTTTTAGCCCGGCAGCAATGCCGTTGATGGTCAGAAAGACCGCGTTGAGCAGCGCGCGCGCCTCGGGCGATTCCGGATCGTCGTGGGCGCGCAGGCGGCGGAGCAGCCCTACCTGGATAAAGTTCAGCGGATCGACGTAGGGATCGCGCCGGCGGATGGCGTGCTGCAGCGTCGGCTGGTTGTCGAGCAGCGCGCGCTGGCCCGTCACTTCCAGAATCCAACGCCGCGAGCGGTTGAAGGCCGAGACGACGTGCTCGTAGACCTCCCCGCGAAGCGCTTCGTCGGCCACCAGGCCGGCGTACAGGCGGGCGATGCCCATGTCGGCCTTGCCCAGCGCCACCTGGGCATTGTCCACCACGTCGCGGAAGAACGGCCACTCGCCGTACATTTCCTGCAGCAGCGCCAGCCTGCCCCCTGTTCCGGCATAAGCCTCGAAGGCCGCGCCGACGCCGTACCAGCCGGGCAGGACGTGCCGGCATTGCATCCAGCTAAAGCCCCAGGGAATGGCCCGCAGGCTGGCCAGAATATCGTCGCTCTGGCGGCGGGCCGGGCGCGAGCCGATGTGCAGCAGGCTGATCTCCCGGAGGGGCGTGGCCTCCTGCCAGTATTGCAGGAGTGACGGGTTCTCGTAGATAAAGGCGCGATAGGTCTGGTGCGAGGCGGCGGCCAGCTCCTCCATTGCCTCGCGCCAGGCCGGGGCCGGCGTGTGGGCCTGGGCATAGCCGGGCGAGCTGGTTACCAGCACGGCGTGAACCATCTGCTCCAGGTGGCGGCGGGCGATGGCCGGATGGCCGTACCGCTCGCTGATAACCTCCCCCTGTTCGGTGAGGCGAATACGGCCGTTGACGCTGGCGGGCGGCTGGGCAAGGATCGCCTCGTGCACCGGCCCGCCGCCGCGAGCAATGGTGCCGCCCCGGCCGTGGAAGAGCGTCAGCTGCACGGCGTGCTCGGCGCAGACCTCAGCCAGCCGCTCCTGGGCCTGGTATAGCTCCCAACGCGCCGCCAGATAGCCGGCGTCCTTGTTGCTGTCGGAGTAGCCGATCATGATGATCTGTCGCCCGCCCAGCCGCTGCAGGTGGCGCTGGTAGGCCGGATGGGTAAAGAGGGCCCGCATCGTCTCTGTCGCCGCTGCCAGGTCGGCGCGCGTCTCGAAGAGCGGCGCGATGCGCAGCCCCTCGATAGCCCTGTCATCCCGGCCGTTCAGGCCGGTCCAGCAGGCGAGCAGGAGCACGGCCAGCATGTCGGCAGCGCTGCGAGTCATGCTGATGATGTAGGGTCCAATGATCTCGTGCCCGTAGAAGCTGACCGCGCGCTCCAGCATCCGGAAGAGGGCCAGCAGCTCCTGGCTTTGCTCCGATAGCTCCTCGAGGCTGCCGAGATCCGGGGCGGGCGCCTCCAGCAGCCGCGTTAATAGACCGGCGCGGCTCTGCGGGTCCAGCGCTTCGTAGTCGTCGTGCAGCCCCAGGCGGCGGAACAGCTCGGCGAGCACCGCGTCGTGAACTTCGCTGTACTGGCGCAGGTCGAGCCGGGCCGTGTGCAGGCCGAAGACGCGCGCCTGGATGCGGAACGGCTCCAGGCCGCCCTCCATAACCGGCGCGGCGCCAGAGCGCTGCAAGCTATTGGCCATAAGATCCAGCGGCTCAATCACCTCGTCGCCCATCCACAGCGGGGGCGCGGGCACGTCTCTCTCGCCCAGCAGCCGCGCCACCATATCCCCTTCGGAGGTCTCGGCGAGGTCGGCGGCGAGCATGGCGGCGCGCAGACGGTACGGTTCGTCGGGGTAGCGCTCGGCCAGGTAGCGCAGGTGGGCCGATCTCTCGTGCTGCTCCAGAGAGCGAGCCAGCGCGTCGCCGGGCGGCGCCAGCCGGTCGCTGATGCTCAGGGAGCGGGCCAGTTGCTGCGCCACGGCGCGGTGGCGCTCGACGGCGAGGCCCCGGTGCAGGCGCAGCGTCTCCGCGGTCACGGCCGTGGTTACGTTGGGGTTGCCGTCGCGGTCGCCGCCGATCCAGGAGCCGAAGGTCAGGAAGCGCGAAGGCGGCTCCAGTCGCGGGTAATAACGCCTCAGCGCGGCAGCCATTGCCTCATAAACCTGAGGCGCCACGTCCCAGATGACGGTATCGAAGAAATGCAGCCCGGTGCGTACCTCGTCGGTGACTTCCGGCTTCCGCGTGCGCGTCCGTTCTGTCAGCCAGAGCGTCGTCACTTCGGCCAGGAGCCGCTCCTCCAGGGCCGCCATCTCCGACGGCAGCAGGTCGTGCACCTCGCGCTCGTAGAGCAGCGCGGCTATCCGCCTGAGCTTGGAGAGCACAGTCCGGCGCTTCGCCTCGGTCGGATGGGCAGTGAAGACCGGTTCGACGTGCAGGCGGGCGAGAAGGTCGGCCATCGTGTTCTCGTCCACGTTCTGCTCCCAGAGGCGAGCGACGGCGGCAGCTATCGATTCCGGCAGCGGCTGCGGGTGGGCCTCTCGCTCGCGCTGCCGCAGGACGCGCACGCGGTGGTTATCTTCGGCGACGTTGACGAGGTCGAAGTAGCCGGTAAAGGCGCGGGCCACGTTTTCGGCCTGGGGTAACGTCAGCTCGCCGACCAGGGCCACGAGATAGTCGTCAACCTCCGCGTCGGGATCGCTGCGCCGGGTCTTGCTCAACGCCCGGATGCGCTCGACGAGATCGAAGACGGCAATGCCGGCCTGCTGGCGGATGACGCGCCCCAGGGTATCGCCCAGCAGATGGATGTCGGCGCTCAGCTGTTCCAGGCTGTCATTACGTGGGGCCACGGGCTACCCTCTGTCTGGGTTGCGGGAAGGGCTCCATCGAGCCGGAGAAAAGGCGGGGTATGCCGGCGCGATCATCTACTCCCAGCGAACGGCGTATTCCTCACGGCGACTGCCCGCAAACAACCGGGCCAGGACCATGCCGGCCACAAAACCGCCGACATGGGCCCAGAAGGCGACGCCGCCGACGTCCTCCGTCGCGCCGACGGAAAGGAGCCCGCTGAAGAACTGCAGGACGAACCAGAAACCCAACAAGACGATGGCCGGGACCATGGTCATGCGGATGAAGAAACCAAACGGGATGATCGTCAGGACACGGCTCTGGGGGTAAAGGATGAGGTATGCCCCGAGCACGGCGGCAATCGCGCCGCTCGCCCCCACGGTGGGAATTTGCGAATTGGGGTTGGTGAGGATGTGCGTCACGGAAGCTACGACGCCGCCGATGAGATAGAAGGAGAGGTACTTGAGCCCACCCATACTGTCTTCCACGTTGTCGCCAAATATCCAGAGGTAAAGCATGTTACCCAGGAGGTGGGCGAGGCCGGCGTGCATGAACATGCTCGTGAAGATGTCGCTGACGTCGCCCACGTCGAGCCCGGCCGTCACCTCCGCCGGAATCAGGGCGAACTCGTAGACCAGCGCTTCCTGCCCGGACCCGGCCAGCCATTCCAGTAGAAAGACAAGGACGTTCACCGCGATGAGGGCGTAGGTGACAAGCGGCACACGCTTCGTCGGGATCTGGTCTCTGATCGGAATCATAGTTGGTCCACCTTTCTCCTTTCCAGGGACATTGTAACAGAGGAAAGGGGATAACTTCAATCAGGTTCGCCGGCCCGGGTGGCGTTCAAGATTTCGCGTCGCAGGACGCTTTCCGGGCGCGCAGGGGGGCGGGGGCGCGGAGGAAGTACCGTCTGCCGGTATTTCGTGACTGTTTTTTGGGGCCGTGAAATATCGTTTGGTGGCACTGGGATATGTATCGCAAGTGCCGTTTGACGATATTTCGAGCGCGGCAGGCCCTTCATTTGTGCCGGATAGCGATACTTCGGGAAAGACGCGCGAAATATCGGCAGACGGTAGCTCGGCGGCAGGGACGCGTGGGAGCCGTCTTGAGGCGCGCGGGGGGAGGCCAGGCGAGAGGGCCGGCCTGGGAAGCAAAGACAGAAGGCGTGGTTGCGGTTTAGGCGGCATGGGCGACCCTCCGGAATAT
>JAAYYY010000266.1 GCA_012515125.1 Chloroflexota bacterium | reverse complement strand
GCGCAGCCTCCGGCCGGCGGCCGGTAGGGGCCGGAACCGAAAACGCCGCTTCACCTGGCGGAAGACGTCCCTGGAAACGACGACTTCGCCGGCCGGCGCCACCGCCTCCAGCCGGCCGACCATCGCCAGGGTTCCGCCCAGGGCCGCCAGCTCATGCGCGCTGTTGGTGGGCGTGAGCAACACCTGGCCCGTGTGCACGCCGATGCGCAGGGCGAGGGCCGGCCCTTCGCTGCTGCCGGCAATCGCCCGTATCTCTTCCTGCATCGCCAGCGCCGCCGACACGGCCCGTTCCGGGTCGTCATCGCGGGCTGTGGGCACCCCGAAATAGGCCAGAACGCCGTCGCCGGTATGCTGCTCGATGTACCCGCCCCAGGAGACGACGATCTGATCCAGCCGCTGCCAGAGGCGGTCGATGGTATCCCGCACCTCTTCAGGGTCCATCGTCTCGGACATGGCCGTATAGCCGGAGAGATCGGCGGCGAGGACGGTCACCTGCTTGCGCTCGGGCAGCGCCTGGGCCTGCAGGCTCTCCAGGCGTTCCTTCAGCGCCGAAACAGTCGTCTCCACGACGCCGTCGCCCAGGATGTCGCGCTGTGCTTCCAGCGCGCTGATCGTCGCCGCCAATTGCCCGATTTCGTCGGCGCGGGTCATTTCCATCGTGTGGTATTCCTGCCTGAGTCCTGGTTGTCCGGCTGCGTATCGGCTGGATGTGCGCCGCACATTATAGCGCATACGCCGTCACCGGCGAACGAGGCGACTTGCGCCGCGCCGCGCATCCCACTATACTGCCCGGCGCGCCACAGCAGCAGCGTGGCAGACAATCATTGGCGTTGCAGCAGGGGAGCCGGCCCCCCGCGGCCAACCGAAGAAGAGGCATGAAGCTAAAGCGGCTAGAGCTACAGGGTTACAAAACATTTGCCAGCAGGACGGTCTTCGAGTTTGACAGCGGTATAACGGCCATCGTGGGGCCGAACGGCAGCGGGAAGAGCAACATCGCCGATGCCGTGCGCTGGGTGCTGGGCGAGCAGAGCTATACGACCCTGCGCGGCAAGCGCACCACCGACATGATCTTTGCCGGCAGCCACGACCGCCCCCGCGCCGGCATGGCCCAGGTCATTCTCACGCTGGATAACAGCGACGGCTGGTTGCCGATCGACTACAGCGAGGTCGTCATCGGGCGTCGCGCCTTCCGCTCGGGCGAAAACGAATATTTACTGAACGGGCAGAAGGTCCGGCTGCGCGACGTTCAGGAGCTGCTGGCGACGAGCGGCCTGGGCGAGCGGACGTACACCATTGTGGGCCAGGGCCTCATCGATCAGGCGCTCTCGCTCAGGCCCGAAGAGCGGCGCGCCCTGTTCGAAGAGGCGGCTGGCGTCAGCCACTACCAGGCGAAGCGGGCCACGACCCTGCGCCGGCTGCAGGAGACGCAGCATAATCTGGAGCGCATTCACGACATCCTCTCGGAGATACGACCGCGGCTGGGCGGCCTGAAGCGGCAGGCAAACCGCGCCCGCAACTACGAGCAGATCCAGAACGATCTGCGCCACCTGCTGCGCATCTGGTACGGCTACCAGTGGGAAACGCGAAAAGCCGGCCTGCGCGAGCAGCGCCAGCGCGCCCAGGACGCCGAAGCGGACTGGCAGGAAAGCCGGACCCGGCTCGCCGAGCTGCTGGCAGCGCTCGACACGGAGCGCCGCCAGCTCAACGCCGTCCAGCGCCAGGTTGGGCAGCTCCGGCAGGAGCGGGAGGGGTTGCGCGAGCAGCACGACAATGCCCGCCGCCACATCGCCATTCTGCGCGAGCGCGCCTCTTTGCTCGCGCAGCAGCACGAGGAGCTGCAGAACGACCGGCCCCGGCTGGAGGAACAGAAGGCGACTGCCGCGGAACAGCTCGCCGGGGCAGTCGCCGAGCTGGCTAAGGCCCAGGAGCATTTGCAGGCTCAGGAGCGCCATCTGCTGGCGTTCAACCAGAGCTTCCAGGATAAGCAGGCCGAAATCGACAGGGCGACCGCCGAGGTGCAGCGGCTGGAGCAGGCCGTGCAGGTCGAGCAGCGCCGTCTCTCCCAGGCGGAGGGGCAGCTGGGCCAGCTACGCGAGCGTCTCCAGGAGCGGCGCAGCGGCGACGCCGAGGCCGAGGCAATCCGGACAGCCGCCTCCGAGGACGAGCGGCTGGAACAGGTCGCCGCCACTGTTCGGCAGGAGCTGGAGGCGCTAAGCCGGCGCCACCGCGACCTGCAGAGCAGCCAGCAGGCTGCTCGTAGCGAGCTATCGGCCCTGCGCCAGCGCCTGGACGCCGAGACGCAGCGGCTGAACCAGATGAACGAGAATGCTGCCCGCCTGGAAGCGCGCTGCGAGATGCTCGACCAGATGCGCCAGCGCGACGCGGTGACCCGCAAGGGGGTCGCCGTGCTCGGCCGGCTGGCGAGCCTGGTGCATATCCCGGCGGCCCATCAGGAGGCTGTCGAAGCGGCGCTCGGCGCGCGCCTCGCCGCGCTCGTGCTGCCCGATAGCGCGGCGCTCTGGTCCCTGCTCGAGCAGAATGAGTCCGCCGTACTCCACGCCGTGTCAGCCGCCGACGCCCGACCGGCAAGGCGCAACGAGAAGCCCGACGGGCCGGGTATCCTCGGCTGGGCCAGCGAGCTGGTCTCCGCAAACGGGGCGCCGCGTGCGGTCGTCGATCTGCTGCTCGGCCCGGTCCTGCTGGTCGCCGGGCGGCGGGAGGCGTATGCCATCGCTCCCTCGCTGCCGCCGGGTACGATGGCCGTGGCGCCCGATGGTTTTGTCGTCCACGCCGGCGGCCTGGTGGAGGTCAACCCGCGCGACCCGCAGCGCAGTATCCTCGCCCGGGAAGAGGCGTGGCGCGCCGCCGACGCCGAAGTCCGGGCGCAGCGCGAGGCGCTGAAGCCGGTTCAGGAAGCGGTGGCCGCCCTGCAGAAAGAGGTGGAGGAGCGCCAGAAGCAGTTGAGCGAGCTGGAGCGCGACGAGCGGCAGCACGTCCGGGCCATTCAGGAGGGCCGGGAGCGCCAGAATGAGGCGCAGCGGCGGCTGGACCGGGCGCGCCAGCAGCTTGACTTCTTGCAGCGGCAGGAGGCTGCGCGCCAGCAAGAAGTGGAACAGCTCGCCGAACGGATCGACAGCACCGAGCAGACGTTGCAGCAGCACCAGAGCGAGCTGGCGCGACTGGATCTGGCGCTGGAGGGCGCGCGGGAGAAGCTTGGGGCGCTGCCCATCGCCGAGGCCGAACAGGAGCGCCGGAACCGCCGGCAGGGCATCGAGACGGCGCGGACGATTGTCGCCGGGCGCGAGGCCGTCGTGGAAAGCCGGCGGGCAACGCTGAGCCAGATCGAGAGCCAGCTTCAGCGGCTGGAGAAGCGGCTGCAGGCGATAGCCATCGACCAGAGGGAGCTGGACCTGGACGGCGCCCAGCAGCGCGTGGACAGGGTGCAGAGCGATCTGGACAAATTGGACGCCCGGCTCCATCCGTTACTGGCGCGGCTCGAAGAGAAACAAAATCTGCTGGAGAAACTGGAAGCGGACGTGGCCCGCGCCCAGCGCCGCACGCACGACCTGGAAACGTACTATACGCAGATGAAGGTGGCCCTCAGCCAGCACGAAAACGCGCTCGAAGGGCTCATCGAACGCATTCGCAACGATCTCGGCCTGGTGGCGCTCGACTTCGACGAGGAACGTGGCGGCCAGAGCCCTCTGCCCATCGACGAAATCGTCGAGCAGCTTCCGGTCGTGACCGAAGTGCCTGAGGACATTGAAGCGTCTATTCGCGACTATCGCGGGCAGCTTCACCGGCTGGGCCTCGTCAACCCCGATGCGCCCGAGGAGTACCAGCAGACGCAGGAGCGCTATGAGTTCCTGACCCGGCAGGTGGAGGATTTGCAGGAGACAGAAAAGCGGCTGCGGCAGGTTATCGCCGAGCTGGACGACCTGACCTCGCGGGCATTTGCGGAAACGGTGGAAAATGTAGACCGGGTCTTTGGCGAGATTTTCACCCGGCTCTTCGGCGGCGGCTCTGCGCGCCTCGTCCTTACCGAGCCCGACGACCTGACGATCAGTGGTGTGGACATTATCGCCCGCCTGCCCAACCGGCGGCAGCAGCGACTGGGCCTGCTGTCCGGCGGCGAGCGCTCGCTCACGGCAACGGCGCTGCTTTTCGCCCTGCTTCAGGTCGCGCCGCCGCCGTTCAGCATGCTCGACGAGGTTGACGCGATGCTGGACGAGGCTAACGTGACCCGCTTCCGTGGGGTACTGCGCGACCTCTCACAGAACACTCAGTTTATCGTCATTACCCACAACCGGGGCACCGTTCAGGCAGCGCGCACCGTCTACGGCATCAGTATGGGCGCCGATAGCGCCAGCCAGGTGATCTCCATCCGGCCCGAAGAATACCTGCAGAAGAAATGAAAAACGCCGGGCCATCTGCTGGATGACCCGGCGTCAGATTGAGTGCCAGTTGTCCCGGCGAGCGGACTATTGCGTCTCGGCTTCCGGCGTCTCGGTTGCGGGAGCGGGCGTCGCCGTCTCCGAGCCCGGTACCGGCGTTGGCTGTTGCAGGAAGATCGGATCGAGAACGGGCCGTGTCGGGGCGTGGCCCTGCCAGTTGCTCAGTATCTCGACGCGCCCTTCCTCCGCGCGCTGCGGGTCGATCAGGTCGCTGACAAGCTGCAGGCGCATGCTCTCCAGCGTGCTATCGGGCAGCTCGCGAACTTCCCGGCCGGTAACCATGATGATGTAATACACGGTCGGCTGCTCCGTGCCCGTAAGCTCGTCGATCCCCGGCTCGTGCTCGATGACGTCGCTGACCTCGTTCAGATCCAGCTCAAACGCCGCTTCAGCCACCGGCGCGCCAAAACGCTGCTCGACGGCGTCCTGAGTCTGCCAGATCACTTCGTTTGCGCTGCCGGGCAACGCCGCCTCGTCGTCGTCCGGCAGGCTGCGGATGCGGTTCCAGACATCCAGGAAACCGCTTTCCTCGATTGCCGCCGTAGCCTGTTCCGCTTCCTCCGCGCTCTCAAAGGAGAGCACATATAGGCTGGCGTGTTCGGCCTCGGTGCTCATCTCCTCCTCTTCCGCCAGCGCTTCCGCCAGCTTTTCGCGCAGGAGCTGGGCGTAGACCACCGAACGGTAAGTCTCTTCGCCAATGCCCATGTCGGCATAGCGGTCGAGGAGATTCTGATATTCCTCGCGGAACGCCTCCTCGCTCACCGGCGTTGCCGTCGGCAGGGGCGTGCTCGTCGGTCCCTGAGTGGGCGTCGGCATCGTGGTCGCCGTAGGCAGCACCTCGGTGATCACCGAGGTCGGATAAGGCGTCAGCGATGGCGTTGGCTGAACCGTCTGAGTCGCCGTCGGGAGGGGTGTTGGCGACACGCCGCCGAAGTAGTTGAAGCCTTCTTCAATGCGCGCCGTGACTTCGGCCTCAGTGACCTCAATACCGCGCGCCGCGGCCTCCTGCTCGATGAGGATTTCGTTGGCCATCTGTTCGAGCACCAGCTCGCCCAGCAGCTCCGGCTGCAGGAGCAGGCTGATTTGCTGCTGGTTGAACTGCTGGATCAGGCCGATGTCGCCGCCAAACATCTCCAGCTGATCTTCCATGGCCGTAATGAACTGGGCGCGCTGGAAACGCACCCGATTCTGCCATTCTTCGAGCGTGATCTGGTCATCGCCCGAACGGATGACGGCCTGCGCAGGCCGGACAAAACCTTCGACGACGACGGCAACCAGCGCAACCAGGACCAGCAGGCCGACGATGAGTCCCACGGCGAGCCGAATCTGCCGGGTGCGCTCCCGCTGCCTGCGGGCCAGCAGGACTTCCTTTCGAGACAGGCGACGATCGTCGCGTTCTGTCTCTTGCTGCTTCTTTGCCATGGCTGAGTGGCCCGCTTACTCGGCGACGAAGGGCAGAAGCGCAAGGTGGCGCGCCCGCTTGACGGCAGTCGCCAGGCTGCGCTGGTGCTTGGCGCAGGTCCCGGTCTGCCGGCGGGGGCGAATGCGGCCGTGTTCGGTGACGAAGCGACGCAGCGTGTCTACGTCCTTGTAATCGACCTCATCGACCTTGTCCACACAAAAAGAGCAGATGCGACGACGCCGAAAACGTCCTCCCGATGCGCCGCCACCACGAAATTCACCCATGATGTCCTCCAGTTAAATCAGTATGCTTCATCAACCCGCCGGTCCTGCCGGTCCAGTGCGCTGTGCCATGCCAACTTTCGCCCTTGGTTGATCTGGCGCCGCGAACGGTCCTCGCGGCGCGACTCTGCTTTCCACCAGAGCACGGCAAGCAGCACTGCCCGGCCTTCGGCCGGATCGGGCTGGCTATCAGTTAATTCTCTTTACGTACTACCAGATGGCGCAGAACGCTTTCGTCGTAGAGAAGGTCGCGTTCTATTCCGTTGATCCGCTCGGGATCAACGGTCGCTTCGTACAGGACGTAGTAGCCATCCCGCTCGTTCTGAATGGGATAAGCCAGGGCTCGCTGCCCCCAATGGTTGATCTTCGGCGCCGTCGCCTCTTCACCACTCGGGTTCAGCCGGCCCGCGATTTGCTCGATGAGCGCATTGCGGGCGTCGTCGTCCAGGTCTGTCTTCAAGACAAGAGTGACTTCATACTCGCGCACGTTGCGATTGCCTCCTTTCCTTGGAATTACTCGGGCGAGTGTTTGCCCCCGGTCAGGCCGGGAGCGGAAAGCAGCGGTTGCTGCGCAACAGGACAATATTATCATAAATGAAGAAAGGCACAAACTGCAGCGTTTGCCTCTCATCATCTCGCTATAATGGCGGTCCTATGGCCTCTCAACAGCCTTCTTTGCCGGGTGCTCGTGCCGTTTCGCCCGGGCAGCGCTTCCTGCTCCTGACCGCACTAATCGTCTGCGCCGCGCTCTTCTCGATGGCCTCTCGCGTTCCCATGAGCCGGGCGCAGGGCCAGAGCGGGCTCGTGCTGGCTTTCTACTACGCCTGGTACGATCCGGGCAGCTTCGGCCCCGGCAAGACGGCGTTCCAGCCCGAACAGCCCTATTCCTCCAGCGACAGCGCCGCTATCCAGCGCCACGTCAGCCAGGCGCGCGCGGCGGGCATCGACGGCTTCGTACAGAGCTGGTACGGCCCGAACGAGCCGCGCACCGACGGCAACTTCGCCGCCCTGCTCGACGTGGCCGCGGCGAGCGGCTTCAAGGCGGCCGTGGACTTTGAGCCGGGCACGTTTTTCTCCAACAACGAGGAGCGGGCCAGCGCTCTGAGCACCCTCCTGGCGACGCACGCGAACCACCCCGCCTACCTCCGCGTGGATGGCAAGCCGGTCATCTTCTTCTGGGCAAACTGGATGTTCAGCGTGGAGGACTGGGCGTATATACGTGGCATCGCCGATCCGGGGCATAACAGCATCTGGATTGCCGAGGGTAGCAACACCGCTTACCTCTCCGTGTTCGACGGTCTGCACCTCTACAACATAGCCTGGGCGGCCAATCCGGCCGGCATCAACTCCCGCTGGGCTGTGGAGACGCGAGCTATCGCCGCCAGCCAGGGCACGCACAAATACTGGGTAGCCACGGCCATGCCCGGCTTCGACGACCGCCATCTGGGGCGCGGCGAGCAGACGATCTACCGCGACCGGGCCGGCGGCGCCTATTTCCAGAGCAGTTTTGCCGACGCCGCGAGCAGCTCACCGGACATGCTGATCATTACCTCGTTTAACGAGTGGGCGGAGGGCAGCAACATCGAGCCCAGCGTCGAGTTTGGCTCTTTCTACCTCGATCTGGCGGCCCAGCTAATCAGCGCCTACAAGAGCGGCAGCGTGCCTGCGCCCGCGCCGCTCCCCGTCCCAGAAGCGACCACCGAGCCTGAGGTTGAGTTGGCAGCAGCGCAGGCAACGGTGGAAACGCCAGCGGCCCAAGCAACTGCCCTGCCGCCAGCGGGCGTCGAGCCATTCCCCACGCCAACCGCCCGGCCGGACGGCAGCATCGTCTATGAGGTCGCCGCCGGCGACACGCTGAGCAGTATCGCCTTCCGGTACGACATTCCCCTGGCCGATCTGTACGCCTATAACGGACTCGACGAAACGAGTCTGATCACGATTGGCCAGGAGATCATCCTCGGCTACACCAGCGACGCCACGCGGGTGGCGGCGGCGCCCTACGTGCCGCCGAACACGACGCTGCGCGACGACGGCGCTTACGTTTACTCCGTCGTCGAAGGGGACAGCCTCATCGCCATCGCCGCTTCCTACGACCTGACCCTGCCGGAAATCCTGGAACTCAACGAGGGGCTGGCGGCAGAGTCACTCCTGACTGTGGGACAGGAGATCGTGGTCGGCCACCGGCCCCAGCCGCAGTCGGCGGGCGGCTCGACCGACATGCCGCCGGGGCTCGCCAGCCCGACCTCTCCGCCGCCCACGCCGACGAGCGACCTGCCCACAGCCACGCCCACCACAGAGGCGGCTGAGGTTGCCGGCGCTGCGGCCGAAGCCACAGCCGCCCCGACGCTGAGGCCACTGCCGACGGCTCCCGCGACGGAGGCGGCGCCGATCAGCACGGAGAGCACGGGCTTCAGTCCCGTCACCACAGGTGTGGTCGTCGTGCTGGTGGCCGGCGGGCTGCTGGCCTTTGTGCTGGGACGGCGGCGTTAGTTTGGCGCTTTGTTAGCTCCGGCTGATCAGAGCCACGTCCAGCGCCTCGCGCAGGGAGCGGCAGGCGATCAGCTCCAGCCCGTTAGGCGCCTCCAACGGCTGGCGCCCTGGCGAGCGGGGGATCACGCAGCGCCGGAAGCCCAGCTTGGCTGCCTCCTTGAGCCTGGTCTCCAACTGGCTCACGGTACGCAGCTCGCCGCTCAGCCCCACTTCGCCCACCAGCACCATATCGGCGTGGACCGGCCTATCCCGGACGCCACTGGCGATGGCTGTGGCGACGGCGAGGTCGGCGGCGGGCTCGTCGATCTGCAGGCCGCCCACGACGTTGACAAACACATCTTTGTCGTGCAGGGCGACGCCCACGCGGCGCCCCAGCACAGCCGTCAGCAGGAGGAGCCGGTTGTAGTCGATGCCGTTGGCCGTCCGGCGCGGGTTGGGAAAGGTCGTCGTGCTCGCCAGCGCCTGAATCTCGACCAGCAGCGGCCTCGTACCCTCCATCGGCACGGCAATCGACGAGCCGGGCGCGTTGGCCTGCCGCTCCGCCAGAAAGGCCTCCGACGGATTCGGTACTTCGACCATACCCTTCTCGACCATCTCAAAGACGCCCACCTCGCTGGTGGCGCCAAAACGATTCTTGACGCTGCGCAGCAGCCGGTAGCGGTGGAACTGATCGCCCTCCAGATAGAGCACGGTATCGACGATGTGTTCGAGGACGCGCGGGCCGGCGATGTTGCCTTCCTTCGTAACGTGACCAACCAGGAAGACGGTCGTGCCGGTGTTCTTCGCCAGCTCCTGGAAGGCACTCGCACACTGGCGGACCTGGCTCACGCTGCCCGCCGTGGAAGACAGCGCGTCGGTGTAGGTCGTCTGGATGCTGTCCACGATGACCATCACCGGCTTTAGAGATTCGACGTGCGCGAGCATCACGTTCAGGTTGGTCTCGGTCACCAGATAGAGGCGCTCAGGGTCGAGGCCCAGCCGGTCGGCGCGCATCTTGATCTGCCGCGCGCTTTCCTCGCCGGAAACGTAGAGGACCGGCCCGTGCAGCCCGGCCATCAGCGCGGCGACTTCCAGCAGCAGCGTGGATTTGCCGATGCCGGGGTCGCCCCCGACGAGGACGAGTGAGCCGGGCACAATGCCGCCGCCCAAGACGCGGGAAAACTCCTCCAGCGGCAGCGGCATACGGTCCACACCGTCCGTTACGATCTCCCGCAGAGGTCGCGGCGTGCTGACCGGGCCGCTGCTGGTCCGGCGCAGCTTCTGATCGCTGGCCGGCTCTTCGACAATCTGCTCGACCATCGAGCCATACTCGCCACACTGCGGGCAGCGGCCGAGATAGCGGGGCGCGGTGCGCCCGCACGCCTGACAGACGAATCGGGTTCTTACTTTGGCCATTCTTTTATCCTTGACGCGTTGCAGGAACAGCGCGTTGTCCTTAATATGGCAGCCTCTTCCCTTGCCTGTTGGGGCCGCTGCCGATAATCTCTACCGGCCCCGCTCTATTGGAGTGGATTTTACCATATGCTATAATCCGGTGTGACTTTTCTAACATGTGTTCTACTGAAGTTGACGCTTATTCGCCCTGCTGCTCACCGGCAGCTTCCGCGTGCGGGCCGGCCGGGCCTGTACTCGATTAGCCTATGACGACGACTACCCCCCAGACGGCAAGGCGCTCTTCACGCCGGGCGGTCGTCCTGCTGGGCGCGCTCTGGCTGTTGCTGGCTGCGGCTATCGTCGTGCTGCAGTTCGCCAGCCCGCCGGCAATCACCATCACGTGGCAAACGGAGACCGAAGTAGACACCGCCGGCTTCAACGTCTACCGCTCCCTGGCGCCGGACGGGCCCTTCGAGCGGCTCAACGCCGAACTCATCCCCGGTCGCGGTAGCGCCAGCTCGGGCAGCAGCTACACGTTCACCGACGAGGCGGTATCGCCGCGCCAGACTTATTACTACCAGCTTGAGGACGTTGAGATGGACAATTCCACCACGCGGCATGAGGTCGTCGGTTACACGGCTCCGGGTACCGGCTGGTGGGCCGTGGCGGCGGTTGCCCTGAGCATCGTTTTTGGCCTGGCCCTGCTCGTGAAAGGATTGCGCCAGGATGGCTGACACAGACCGCATTCCCGTGCCCGCTCCGAACGTGATTTGCCGCCTGACGGACGACGGCGCTGTCCTTGTCTCGCCAGAAGCCGGAGACCTGCGCGTGTTGAACGCCGTGGGTGCGACCATCTGGCAGATGCTGGACGGGCAGCGCACGCTGGGCGAGCTGGAGGC
>JAAYYY010000265.1 GCA_012515125.1 Chloroflexota bacterium | reverse complement strand
TTGGTGGCACTGGGATATGTGTCGCAAGTGCCGTTTGACGATATTTCGAGCGCGGCAGGCCCTTCATTTGTGCCGGATAGCGATACTTCGGGAAAAACGCGCGAAATATCGGCAGACGGCAGCTCGGCGGCAGGGACGCGTGGGAGCCGGGGAGCGAGGATAGAAGGTATGGTTGCGGTTTAGGCGGCATGGGCGACCCTCCCGAAGATAGAACGGATGTTCGCTATCAGTATACAGCGGAAGGGGGCGGCGGGAGGTAAAGGGGAAGTGAAATGTGGGGGAACGGCGAGGCGGGCCGGGGAAGCGCGGATGGAATCCGCGGCTACGGCCAACGGTACAAGGAAGTGGGCTGCACCCGATCGCTTGCGGCGGCCAGGGATGGCCGCGTTCCGGTGCGATCAACCCTTCTGCAACCCTGCACACAACAGTGCGTACAGATTAGTGAACTGAGTTATGGAGGTAACCAAGATGGAAAACAAGCGACTGATGCGTTCGAAGCGAGACCGGATGTTCCTCGGCGTGGCCGGCGGTCTCGGCGCCTACCTGAATATCGATCCGGTGCTCGTCCGGCTTTTCTTCGTGATCATGGGCTTTGCCACGCAGGGGCAGGCGCTCCTGGTCTATCTCATCCTCGCCGTGCTCATGCCCGAGGCGTCCGAGCCGGCAGCCAAGGTTCACGACCCGGTCGAAGAGGAAATCGTCATCAAGAACGCCTAGCCGGGCGCTGCTGCGTCCTTCCCAGTGCTACAACGTTCCGGGGATTCTCCTGACTCACCTGGCCGTGGCCGGACCCGGAACCTGTAGAGAGGGCGACCGTCGGCGACGGTCGCCCTTTTTTCTGCCGGCCTGTATAATTCCCAGACTGATCGGACCAAAGGCCTCCAAGGGAAGATTCAGCATATGGCTACCCTGTTCCAGAAACTGCGCACCCTGTTTCGCGCCAATCTGCACGAGCTGGCCGACCGCGCCATCGAAAAGAGCGATCTCGCCGTCTACGACGACTACATCCGGCAGGCCGAGCGCGCCCTGGAGAGTTTCAAGAAGACGATTGCGCCGATGATCGCCCAGGTGGCGACCACGCGGCGGCGGCGCGAGGCGCTGGCCGAACAGGCGGCGCGTCTCGACCTCGCCGTCGATCAGTTCCTGATGAAGGGCCAGCGCACCGAGGCGATGGTCACCCAGAAGCGCCTCAGCTCGACCCTGGAGCTGGTCAAAACCTACGACGGCTCGCTGGAGCGGCAGGTCGCCGCCGCCGAGCAGCTTCGCGACGTGGAGACGAAGCTGGAAGGGCGGCTGGCCATTGCCCGCCAGGAGCGCGAAGAGCTGGGCTTCCTGCTGCAGCTCGCCCAGGCCAAAGAGCAGTCCACGCGGGCCATGCGCTCGCTGGACAACCTGATGGGCAGCGGCGACAGTGACGTGGCCCGCGCCGCCGAGAACATCCGCCGCCGCCTGGACCATGCCGACGCCGCCTGGGAAGTGCAGGCCAGTAGCCTGGACAATCAGCTTGACGACGCGATGCACAGCCTGGAAGTCGAGGCAGAGCTGGCGGCGCGCATGGAACGGCTGGGCATCGAATAGCCGCAAGGGCATGAAAATTGCGCTGGTACACGACTGGCTGAACCAGGTCGGAGGGGCGGAGGACGTGCTGGAAGCGCTCGTCTCCATCTTCCCGGATGCGCCCGTCTACACGTCGATCTACTGGCGCGAGAAGATGCCGGCCCACTGGCGCGCGTGGGATATCCGTACGTCCTTCCTCGACGGCCTGCCGCGCATTTACCGGCGCCAGCAGCTTTATCTTCCCCTCTACCCCCTCGCCTTCGAGCAGTTTGACTTCAGTGAATATGACCTGGTGCTGAGCAACAAGAGCGGCTTCGCGCACGGCGTCATCACCCCGCCGAACACGCTGCACATCTGCTACTGCCTGACGCCCACGCGCTATCTCTGGCGCTACCAGCAGTATGCCGCCCAGGAGAAGCTGGGCCGGGCTACACGGACGATCCTGGCCCCTTTTCTGACCTACCTGCGGATGTGGGACCGGCTCGCCGCCGACCGCGTGGACGAGTTCATTGCTATCTCGAGTGAGATCCGTAGGCGGGTCGCCAAGTATTACCGGCGCGATTCGACCATCATCTATCCACCGGTGGATCTCGAGCGTTTCGAGCCGTGCAACGAGCACGACGACTACTATCTGTTCGTCGGGCGGCTGCTGCCGTACCGCCGGCTGGACGTGATGATCGAGGCGTTCAACCGGCTGGGCCGGCCGCTACTCATCGCCGGCAGCGGGCGCGACCGCGAACGGCTGGAGGCGCTGGCCGGGCCGAACGTGACCTTTCTCGGCTACGTCCCCGACGAGGATCTGCCGGGCCTGATGGCCCGCAGCCGCGCATTCGTCTGGCCGGGGGAAGAAGATTTTGGCATCGCGCCGATCCAGGCGATGGCCGCCGGCCGGCCGGTCATTGCTTACGCCGCCGGCGGCGCGCTGGACACGGTGGTGCCCGGCGCAGGCGCCCTGTTTGCGGACCAGACGCCAGAGGCTATGATCGAGGCGATTGAGACGTTTGACGACGCTCGCATCGATCCGGCCTTTATTCGAGCCCATGCCGCGCAGTTTGACAGCGCGATTTTCCGGCAGCGGCTATTGGATTTCGTCGAGCAGGCAATGGAACGCCACCGCCGGGCGGCTGTCACGTAGCGTCGATTCGTCTGGATAGCTGAACTATGGAGTTACGCGCATACTGGAAACTGCTTCGTCGCCGCTGGTTGCTGGCGCTCATCCCGGCGCTGGTCGTGCTGGCGATTGGCGCGCTCACTTACCAACGGCCGCCCGTAATGTACAACGCCGGCGTGCGCTTTCTGATCAGCCAGCCCCCGGCGCCCGACGCGGCGACGTCCGATGAGGACGGCTATCACACCTGGCTCGAGTCCGAATATCTGGCCAATGGCCTCTCCAACTGGGTCCAGGGCAACCGGTTTGGCGTGGCCGTCAGCGAGGAGCTGGCCCGGCAGGGCATCACGGTGGCGCCCGGCGAGATCAGCGGCCGCCTGGCTACAGACACGGCGCGGAGCATGATGACGCTCTCGCTGAGTCACAGCGATCCGGAGCTGCTGCCGGCCATTATCGCAGCGGCAGTGACCGTCATCCAGGAGCAGAACGCGATGGCGATTCCGCAGCTTGGCGGCGAGGCCGCCGTCGTGCGCCAGCTTGACGACCCGGTAGTCAACCGGGTGCCGCCGGGCCTGCGCAGCCAGCTTGACCTCGTGCTGCGCGTTGGGCTGGCGATTGCAGCCGGTCTGGCGCTGGCCTTATTCGTAGACTATATCGACCCGACGCTACACGCGCGTGAGGATGTCGAAGCGTTGGGCCTGCCCGTGATGGGTGAGATACCATCCCAAAAGCGGTGAGTGATTTCGGAGAGACGGCAGCCTGATCGCCGTTTCCGAAAGGAGTAAGCGTCTTGGAACTCGGAGATTATCTACGGATATTGAAGCGACGCGGCTGGCTGATCATTCTGCTGGCTGTGCTGACGGCGGGCGCTGCCTTTGGCTTCAGTAAGGCACAGACGACCATCTGGCAGGCATCGGCGCGGCTCCTGATCACAGCGCGGCCCGACTTCGGCCAGACGCAGGCGACCCGCGCTCTGCGCCTTGACTTCGCCGTCTGGCTGAATAGCTCGCTGCGCGCCGCCGAGGTCATCGATGCCCTGCAGCTCGACATGACGCCCGGCGAGCTGATGGGCGACGTGACCATTGCGCCCAGCACGTCCGAATCGGTTATCCAGATCGACGTAGAGAACAGCGATCCCGATCTGGCCAAAGACATCGCCCGTGTCTGGGCCGAGCAGCTTGAAATGGAACGGCAGGTGCGCAATGCCGACCTCCGTCTCGAAGACCGTATTTATGCCGAGCTGCTGGACGAGCCGACTGTCGCCATCGAAAGCCCCAAGCCGCTGATTAACACCGCAGCCGGCGCCGTCTTTGGGGCGTTGCTGGGTATTGTCATCGTCTTTATCCTGGAATGGATTGAATCCGGCGTGGTGCGCCGCGCTGAAGACGTGGAGCGCCATCTGGACATCCCGGTTATCGGCACCATCCCCACCCAATAAGCCATGAAAGATTTGATTACGCTCACCGATCCCCGTTCTCCCGCCAGCGAAGCCTACCGCACGCTGCGCACGAACCTGAGCTTCTACAGCCTGGACGAACCAATTCGCACGCTGGTGGTGACGTCGCCGACTGCCAACGAGGGCAAGAGCGTGACCATCGCCAATCTGGCGGTAACCATGGCCCAGGGTGGGCGCCGGACCATCCTTGTGGATTGCGACCTGCGCCGCCCCAGCCTGCACACCCTCTTTGGCACTGAGAATAACGCTGGCCTGACGACGATGATTCTGGACGAGAGCCAGGAAGCGCCCCTGCTGTCCACAGGTGTGGACAATCTCTATCTGCTGCCCAGCGGGCCACTGCCGCCGAACCCGGCCGACCTGCTCGGCTCGCGGCAGGTCGAGCGCGTTCTGGAGAGCCTGCTCCAGCGGGCTGATATCCTGCTCATCGACGCGCCGCCGGTCCTCGGCTTCAGCGACGCCGTCATCCTGGGGGCGCGCGCCGACGGCGTGTTGCTCGTCCTGCGCGCCGGCAAGACCCGCCGCGAGGATGCCGAGCAGGCCAAGGCCCAGCTCGAGCGGGCCAACGTGCGCATCGTCGGCGCCACGCTGACAGACGCGCCGCTGGAGCGGCCGTTGGGCGACTATTATAAGAGCTAACCGGCGCCGCTTCGGGGCAAAGCGCCTTAACGCTCCCTGATAGATCGCCCAATCGCCGGCCCGCCGGGTATTCGGCTGGAGGCGGGGCAGCGTGGTACAATAGCGTGTTTTGACCTGGTATCGTGTATATAGTGTGTTAGCGGATCGGCGGTCGCCGGTCCTTTTTTGCGATTAGGAAGGGTTTCTGTTTTGAAGCGTTGGCAGCTATGGGTCGGTCTGCTCATCAGCGCCGTCTTTCTGTGGTCCGCTTTGCGCGGCCTGCGCCTGCGGGACGTCTGGCAGGAGATGATCGCAGCCGACTACATCTGGCTCGTGCCCAGCGTGGCGACCTACTTCGTCGCCGTCTGGGCGCGCACCTGGCGCTGGGACTATATGCTGCGCCCGCTCAAACATATTCCTGTGCGCCGTCTTTTCCCCGTCGTCGTCATCGGCTACATGGGCAACAACGTCTACCCGCTGCGGGCCGGCGAAGTGCTGCGCTCCTACGTGCTCCAGCGGCAGGAAGAGGTGCCGATGAGCGCCAGTCTGGCGACCGTCATCGTGGAGCGCGTCTTCGACGGGCTGGTCATGCTGCTCTTCGTCTTCGTCGCCCTGCCCTTTGCGCCGGCGCCCGGCGACGGCACGCGGGCGCTGGTCACCATCGCCAGCGTGGCCTTCTTCATCGCCCTGCTCTTTTTCTTCGCCCTCGCCGCGATGCCGCAGCAGGCGCTCCGACTGGTGACGCGCCTGACGACGTGGCCCGTGGCGCTGCCCGAACGTTACAGGCAGCGGATCGTGGACATTGCCGGGCGCTTCCTGTTCGGCCTGGAGTCGCTGCGCCACTTCCGCAACGTGCTGATGATCTTCGTCACCTCGGTGGTCATCTGGCTGCTAGAGACGGTGAAGTACTGGTTTGTCATGCAGGCCTTTCCGTTTGAGGTCTCCTTCTTCGCCCTGATGCTGATGAACGGCATCGTCAATCTGTTTACGACCCTGCCTTCGGCGCCGGGCTACGTGGGGACGTTCGACACGCCGGGCATCGCTGTGCTCGTCGGCTACGGCGTCGTGCCGCGCGTCGCCACGGCTTACACACTCGTCCTGCACGCGGCGCTCTGGCTGCCGGTGACGCTGCTCGGCGCCTTCTACATGGTACGTGCCGGCCTGGGCTGGTCTGTGTTCAGCCAGGCGCGGCGCGTGGCGGAGCGGAACGCAGCCGCATGAGCAGCGAGCAGATCGTCGTCGTCGGCGCAGGCATCACCGGGCTCTCGGCTGCCTACGACCTGCTGGGGGCGGGCCATCGCGTGACCCTGCTTGAAGGGGCCGATCATACGGGCGGCCTGGCGGCGGGCTTCCGCGACGAGCGCTGGGAATGGCCGCTGGAGAAGTTCTACCACCACCTGTTTACCGGCGATAAGGCAATCATTGGTCTGGTGGACGAGCTGGGCATCGCCGACCGCCTTTTCTTCCCCCGCCCGATCACGTCGGTCATGCACGAGGGCCGGATCGTCCCCTTTGACTCGCCGGCGGCCTGGTTCCGTTTTCCGGGATTCAATCTGCTGGACGTGGCCCGCTTTGGTCTGGTCAGCGCCTTTCTACGCTTCACCAATCCGTGGCGGCGGCTGGAACAGCACATCGCCGACGCCTGGATGCGGCGCTGGTATGGCGAGAAGGTCTATAATCTGACCTGGCGCCCGCTGCTGATCGGTAAGTTTGGCCCCTATTACCAGCAGGCGAACATGGCCTGGATGTGGGCGAGGCTGAAAGTGCGCAGCCCGCGTCTCGGCTACTTTGAGGGTGGCTTCCAGTTCTTCGTCGATACGCTGACAGAAGCCGTGCGCGCGCGGGGTGGAGAGATCCATCTGCGCTGTCCCGTGCAGGAGATCTCTCCCGCGCCGGAGGAGGACGCGGGCCGGCTGGTCGTGCGCACGCAGGAAGTCGAATACGTGGCCGATCGCGTGCTGGCGACGATCTCGCCCGGCCTCCTGCGGCGGATGGCCCCGGCCCTGCCGCCCGGCTACCTCACGCAGCTCGGGGAGCTGAAGAGCATGGGCGCCGTGGTCATGACCCTGGCGCTGCGCCACTCCCTGATGGAGAAAACGTACTGGCTAAACATTCCGGCTTCGAGCCCGGACAAGCAGCAGAGCGATCT
>JAAYYY010000264.1 GCA_012515125.1 Chloroflexota bacterium | reverse complement strand
GAGGATATCATTGCCTACGCGCGCAACAAGTATAACCTGCTCATCGGCGAGCGGATGGCCGAACGAATCAAAATCGGCATTGGCTCGGCCTTTGCTCTGCCGGAAGAGCGGACGATGACGGCCCGTGGCCGCAACCTGATCAACGGTCTGCCGCAGGCCGTGGAAATCAGCAGCATCGAGCTACGCGAAGCGATGGCGCCGTCGGTCAACGTCATCGTGGACACCGTTCGCGATGCGGTGGACGAGACGCCCCCCGAGCTGGTAGCCGACCTCATGGAAGTCGGCATCTGTCTGGCGGGCGGCGGGGCACAGATCCAGGGGCTGGCCGACCGCATCGAAGACGCCGTGAAAATGCGCGTGTGGGTGGCAGAAGATTCCATGACCTGCGTGGCGCGCGGCGCCGGACGGGTGCTTGAAGATCTGGACAACTATGGCCGGGTGCTGGTCAGCCTTGACCGCGGCAGTACCCACCATTAAGCTGAATGATATGAGGCCAGGCGCGTTCGGTAGCCTGTATTGCCTATGAACCTGAACGATACACAGCAACGGATCCGTTCCGCCACCATCGTCGTGCTGGCAGGCCTGGCTGTGCTGTTTTTGTTTCTGGATAGCACGGGCAACCTGGGCAACGCCTTTGCCTTCCTGCAGAATCCCCTGTCCACGGCGATGGGCTGGACTGCGGCACGAGTAGACCGGCTGGCCGACGCCATCGCCGGACCTCGCGACCTCCAGGTGGCCCGGCAGCGTATTGTCGAGCTGGAAGCCCTGGTGGCCGAACAGGAACGCACAATCAACGAGCTGCGCGAGCGGCAGCAGGAATACCAGACGTACGTAGACCTCTTTAATCGGGCCGCCGAAGCCCCCCAGTTCCAGCGGATTACGGCGTCGGTAATTGGCCGCGACCCCAATCCCCTGTTCCAGAGCCTGATTATCGACAAAGGCACCAACGACGGCATTATGGTCGGCATGCCGGTGGAGAGCGCGCGCGGTCTGGTCGGGCAGGTTTTCCAGGCCACGCCCGACGCCGCCCACGTCCTGCTGATAACCGATAACGTCATGAGCGTCGCCGGGCGGCTGAGTTCATCACGCGCCGAGGGGATGGTCTTCGGCGGCGGCATCGGCTCGACCCTGACGATGGAATGGATCGCTCTGGAAACGCCGGTGGAAGTTGGCGACATCGTGCTCACGTCGGGTGCCGGCGGCTTCTTCCCCGAGGATCTGGTCATAGGCCGGGTGACCGATGTAGAACATAGCGAGGCTGAGCTGTTCCAGACTGCGGTGCTGGAACCGGCCGTCGACTTCGGCAGTCTCGAGGTCGTCTTCGTGATTTCCGGTTTCGAGCCGGTCGATACGCAGGTGTTTGAAGAAGCCCCGGCGGATCTACCGTTGCCATGAGCCGCTCTATCTACGTGGGCATTCCGCTGCTGGTGTTGCTGCTCGTCCTGCAGACGTCGGCGCTGCCATACCTGCAGGTGGGCGGCATTACGCCGCAGCTGGCGCTGCTGGCAGCGATCAGCTGGGGGCTGCAGCGCGGCGCCGCCGAAGGGATGGTCTGGGCCTTTTTTGCCGGGATGATGCTGGATGCTTTTTCTTTTGCCCCCCAGGGCACCACGGCCATTTCTCTGATGGTGGCGATCCTGGCGGTGACGAGACTGCAGCAGGTCGTTCCCGAGAACCCTGTGCTGCTGCCCGTCCTGCTCACTGGCCTGACGTTTGCCGTTTACCTGGCGCTGAGCCTGGTTGTTTTGTGGTTGACCGGACATTCCTTTTCCTGGAGTAACGTCAGTCAGGTTCTGCCTGCCGTCGTCCTGCACGGGCTGCTTGGCCTACCCGCATCCTGGCTGGCCCGCACGCTGGATCGGATGCTGTTCCCGCGTCCGATTGAAGCCTAGCCGGGCTGCCGGCAACGAGAGAAGGAAGAAGCGACCATGTCCCTGAAGGGATGGGATCTGGACAAACCTGAAGAAGTCATCGAGGACCCGGCGCAGCACAGCCGTCTGCACTTCTTCCGCATCATCATTGCCTCTGCGCTGGTTCTGTTGCTCGTTCGCGTCTATCTGCTGCAGCAGGAAGAGGGTCAGGAGCTGGTGGCACTTGGCAACGATAACCAGTTTGCCGTTCTCTCCATCGACCCGCCACGCGGCGTGATCTTCGACAGAAATGGGCTGCCGCTCGCCGTAAACAAGCCCAGCTTCGACGTGACAATCACGCCTGCCTTCTTGCCCGACGACGAGGCGGAGCGCATGCGCGTCTTTGAGCGCCTCTCCGCCATGACCGGCGTGCCGGTGACCAACACCCTTCAGCAGCGTGCCCTGATCGAGCAGGCCGATCCTGAGCTGGTGGAGACCTACACACGGCTGGCCGAGCTGTACGGCGCGGTGCCGGAAGAAACGCTGGACGAGGCCGGCGTCATCCCCCTGCTGCCGAAGAGCATCATGGACATCTACCAGGAGTACAGCTTCGCGCAGTATTTGCCTGCCGTGATTACCAGCGGCGTGCCTATTACGCTGGCCTACCAGATCACCCAGGAGAGCATTTTTATGCCTGGCGTGCAGGTCATTCCGAAGCCGGTGCGCAACTATCCTACGGGCGAGTATACGTCCCACATCGTCGGCTTCATGGGCCCCATCCCCAACGAGTCGTGGCTGGAAGAGGGGCGCGGCTACGATCGCGACGACCGCGTCGGCTGGTCTGGCCTCGAGGTCTCGATGGAAGACGAGCTGCGCGGCGAGAAGGGACAGCGGACCATCGAAGTTGACTGGACCGGACGGGAGCTGCGCTCCATTGGGGACACGATCGAACCGCTCCCGGGGTTGAATCTGCACCTGTCGCTGGATGCCGAGCTCCAGCAAGAGGTCTACGAGATTCTGGAGAAGGTCATGGAAGCGCGGCGGATCACGCCGATGACCGACTTCTACACCGGCCGGACCACACTGCCGGAGATCGAACAGGGCGTCATCGTCGCCATCAAAGTGGACACGGGCGAGATTGTCGCCATGGTCAACATCCCGACCTTCGACAACAACCGCTTCTCGACAGAAGTGCCCGTCGACTACTATCTGGGACTGGCCCGAAACGACTACGAGCCGCTGCTCAACCATGCCATCGCCGGCCAATACCCGCCGGGCTCCATCTTTAAGATCATAACCGCTTCTGGCGCGCTGGCCGACGGCGTGATCTCACCCTTCCGCGAGCTGAACGCACCGGGAACCATCCGCATTCCCAACCGCTTCGCGCCCAACGACCCGGGCCGCAGCCAGGAATTTGTCTGCTGGGTAAGCAAGACGCTGCGCGGCTCGCATGGCATGGTCAACATGTTCATGGGTCTGGCCCAATCCTGCGACATCTACTTCTACAAGATTGGGGGCGGCTTCAACCAGGATGGCGAAATCGTCAATGGTCTGGGCATCGACGGCCTGCATAAATACGGCGTGCAGTTCGGCGTAGGCATTATCCAGGGCATCGAGTTACCGGCCGAAGCGCCCGGCAACATGCCCACCGCCCAATGGAAAGCGCTGAACTACGGCGAGCCGTGGTCGACGGGCGACGACTACAACGCAGCTATCGGCCAGGGTTACGTCTTGGCAACGCCGATGCAGATGGCCCAGATGGCGGCGATCATCGCCAATGGTGGCTACCTCTACCGTCCACGCATCGTCCACCATATGACCGACCAGGATGGAAATCTCGTGGTTGAGAACGGCGATGGCCGTTATCTCGTCGTCTTTCGCGAGCCGGACGGCAGCCTGCGGTTTGAGGACCGGCGGGGCAATCCCGTCGATCCCGCGGAAGTGACGGTCAACGTCGAGTTCGACGCCAACGGCCAGCCAGTGCTGCAGCCAGATGTGCTGAACGTCGTCGATGTCTCGCCACAGGACCTCGACGTGGTGGCGCAGGGCATGCGCATGGTAAACCAGGAAGGCGGTACGGGCACCGGCTACGTGAGCTGGTTCGACGACTATGGGCTGACTACGGCTGGCAAGACGGGAACTGCCGAGTTCTGCGACAATATCGCCATCAAGCGCGGCTTCTGTCGTTGGGAGGACATCGAAGCCCGGCGCATTCTGCCCACCCACTCCTGGTATGTGGGTTACGCACCCTACGAAGACCCGGAGATTGCCGTCGTCGGCTTTATCTACAACGGCGACGAAGGGTCGCAGTTCGCCGCAGCAGCCGTGCGCGAGACCATGCGCGCCTATTTCGACGTCGGCTACCCGGTGGAGTGGAACCTGCTGGAGCGCCGCTGGGTGGAGGTGATTCCGCCGGAAGTACAGCAAGAACTTCTGGAGAACCTGAATGAGGCGGACGCGGAAGAAGGTGCCGACGCCGGCGTAGAAGGTCTCGAAGAAGGCGTCGAGGAAGGGGAGCAAACGGACTCGCCGTAGGTGTAAGCGAGCCATCTCCCAGCTTTTATGCGCTGCCCAGTTGTGTTATCATCCCTTTATGGTAACCATTCTGCTGGTGCGGCATGGCCAGAACGACTGGGTTAAACAGAAGCGACTTGCCGGGTGGATTGACGGCGTCCACCTGGACGAAACGGGCCACAAACAGGCCCAGGGAGTAGCCGCCCGCCTGGCTCATCTGCCCATTAGCGCCGTCTACAGCAGCCCGCTGACCCGCTGCCGGGAGACGGCAGCCTATATTGCCGAGGCGCTCCAGCTAGAGGTCGAAGAACTGCCGCCCATCGGCGAAGTCCGCTATGGTGAGTGGGAGGGAGCCGAGATCGAAAAGCTGGCCAAGGAGAAGTCCTGGTACGCCGTGCAGCACTACCCCAGCCGCTTCCGCTTTCCCGGTGGAGAGGCCCTGCGCGAAGTCCAGGCTCGTGCGGTCCAGGCGCTGGAAGAAGTCGCGCTGCGCCACGATAACCGGGCCATGGTCGTCGCCGTCTCCCACGCCGACCTGATCAAGCTGGTTCTGGCCCACTACCTGGGCATCCATATCGACCTGTTTCAGCGCATCATCATCTCGCCGGCCTCGGTGAGTGTGCTGGCCCTGATGGACAATGGCGTGGTGCGGGTCGTCCGCATGAATGACGACGGCCCGCTGCAACCGCCGCCGGAAGAGAAGAAAAAGCCGGACGGCGAGGAACAGGCCGAGGCAGAGGCCGGCGCCCATCACAATGGAGAAACGAATTCGCATCACAAAGAGAGCCCGAGCGAAGAAGAGAGTGAAAGGAACTAGCCGACCATGGCGCGTCACATCGAGCTGAACCCCGTCACACACCTGACGATCAATACCATAGGCCCGCCGGGGCAGCGGACGTTTTATCTACAGGGAAGCAAGGGCGCAGATACCGTGAGCCTAATCATCGAGAAGCAGCAGGCTGCTATGCTCGCCGCGAGCTTCGAGTCGCTACTGGCCGAGCTGGCCAAACAGCACCCGCAGCCCACGCGGGAGACACAGGAGCAGGTGTGGAGCGACATGCGGCTGCGCGAGCCGGTAGAATCCCTTTTCCGCGTCGGCCGCATGGAGATGGGCTACAGCGAGATGCTGGACCGTATTGTGCTCGTCGCCTATGAGCTGGTAGAGGAGGAAACTGAGGAGCCGAATGTCGTCAGCTACTGGATGACGCGGGCCCAGGTCGAGACCCTCATCCCGCACATCGAGGAAGTGGTCCAGGCCGGCCGGCCCATTTGCGGGAACTGTGGGCAGCCAATCGACCCCGAAGGCCATTTCTGCCCGAAGCGGAACGGCCACCGGTAGGTAGGGGGTGGGAGCCGGCAGCCGGTCGGGCCAGAGTAGTGATGAGCAACTTGTCTACGGAGGAAACCTTACAGCTCCTGCAGAGCGGCGAAATGGAGGTTGAGGGTCTCGTCTCCTGGGGCTCCAACTACACGTTTCTGGTCCGGATCTGCGCGCCGGAAGACGGCGCGGAAGTCAGCGCTGTCTATAAGCCGCGGCGCGGCGAGCGGCCCCTCTGGGACTTCGCCCCAGGCACCCTCTGTTTGCGGGAGCTGGCAGCCTATCTGGTTAGCGAGCTGCTCGGCTGGCGCCTGGTGCCGGCGACAGTCTTGCGCGATGGCCCTCATGGGTGGGGCTCGATCCAGCTCTTCGTCGAGCACGATCCCAACGAACATTACTTCACATTCCAGGGGCAGTATCCCGACCAGCTCATGCGAGTCGTCCTGTTTGACCTGCTGGTGAACAATGCCGACCGCAAGGGCGGCCATATCCTGCTCGACACCAGCGGTCATCTCTGGTCGATCGACCACGGCATCTGTTTTCACAACGAATATAAGCTGCGTACCGTGATCTGGGACTTTGCCGGCGAGAAGATTCCCCGCCATCTGGTCGATGATCTCGTCCGGCTGCAAGAGAAGCTGGACGACGACGCCGACGAACAGATCGCGAAGCTGCGGCAGCTGCTCAGCGAGCGGGAGATCGCTGCCCTGCGCAGGCGCCTGGAACGCCTGATCCAGCGTCCGGTTTTCCCGCAACCTGGCCCGGGTAGACACTACCCCTGGCCTCCTGTCTAGACCATGAGCAAGAAGATCCTGGTCATCGACGACCATACAGAAACGGTCCGCCTCATCGAGATGACGCTGCGGCGACACGGCTATCACGTGGTTGGGTTCGAGTCGGGGGCCGATGCCCTGGCCTGGGCAGCAAAAGAGTTGCCCGACCTGATCCTGCTGGATCTGATGATGCCCGGTATGGATGGGCACACCGTATGCCGGAAGCTGCGGGAGGACCGGCGGCTGCGCGATGTCCCGGTGATCGTCTTTACGGCCAAGTCAGAGGTCCAGGATAAGAAGACTCTGTTCGAGGCCGGCGCCAACGATTACCTGGTTAAGCCCACGCGCCCATCGGAGCTACTTAACCGCGTAGCGGCCATTCTGGCGCGCAACGAGCTGCGACTGGCCGAAATCGACAGCACATTCGAGCAGGCAGCGCCCACCTGGCAGGAGGAGCTTGTGCCAGGCATCGCCGTGCTGGGCGCGCGCGGCGGCGTGGGCGCGACGACCGTCGCCATCAACCTCGCCGCTGCCCTTGCCGGCCTGGGCCGCCCGACAACGCTGGTAGACCTCGACGTCCAGCAGGGACACGTTGCCCTCTACTTGGGGGCCAGCTTTACCCGGAGCATCGACGAGTGGCTGCGACTGCCGGCGTCACGCCTGGCGGCAGCGCTATCGGACTATCTGATCGCCTACGATCCGATGCTGGACATCCTGCCCGCTCGACCGCAGCCGGCGCAGCCGGCCGTGCTGCCCCCTACGGCGCCCCTCGCCGACGCCCTTGCAGCGCTCGCGCAGAGGCAGCGGATGCTTGTATTCGACATGGGCCGCAACCGTGGCGATGCGATCATGCCGCTGCTCCAGCGCGTACAACACATTGTCATCTGCATCCGCTCTGAACGGGCGGCGATTTCTGCGGCGCGGCAGATTATTGAGCATCTCGCACCCGAGCTCCCCCGCCCCGAAGCGCTGCATATCGTCTTGCTCGAGAGCGATCACGGCACCCCGCTGACCCGGCGCGCCGTGGAAGGTCTTCTTGAGCACTCCCTCTTTGGCGTGTTAACGCTTGATTACGCACAGATCGCCGGCGCAATCGACCACAATCTTCCCCTCGTCTGTACACAACCAGAAAGCCCGGAGTCACAGCGCTTCAAAGAACTTGCTGAGGCGCTGGTGGCAGTTGAAGAAACCAGAGCGGCAGGGGAAACATGGAAGAACTGATCGCCAGGGCGCAGGCTATCCTTCGTGATGCGCAACATCTGATTGCTCTCACTGGCGCGGGGATCAGCACGCCCTCCGGCATTCCAGATTTCCGCAGCCCCGATTCTGGGCTGTGGACCCACGCCGACCCGCTGGAAGTGGCTTCGATCTACGCGTTCCGCCAGCATCCGCAGGACTTCTACGACTGGATCCATCCCCTTGCCGCACGGACGGTTGCCGCCCAACCCAACGCCGCGCACACCGCCCTGGCGCAAATGGAACGTTATGGGCCGCTGCGGGCCGTCATCACGCAGAATATCGATCTGCTGCACACGCGCGCCGGCTCCGAGACGGTGCTGGAAATACACGGCCATCTGCGGGAGATGACCTGCCTGCGCTGTTTCGAGATCGTGCCGGCGGAGGCGATTTTGCAGGAATTCCTGGTGGCAGCCGAAGTGCCGCACTGCTCCTGCGGGGGCGTGCTGAAGCCGAACGTGATCCTGTTTGGGGAGCAGCTACCGGTGCGCACCCTGAACCGGGCCAAAAAAGAAATACAGACTGCCGATACGATGTTGGTGGTCGGCTCCTCTCTGGAGGTGGCGCCGGCCGGCGATCTGCCGCTCCTGGCCCTGGCTAACGGGGCGCGGGTCATCATCGTCAACCTGGAGCCGACCTACCTCGACCCCCAGGCTGATGTCGTCATCCATGCGGACGTGGTCGAGGTCCTGCCCCGGCTAGCCGAGCTTTTCCTACCTAACTCTGATTGACGACCCCGCTGTCCATGTGGGACAATGAGCGTAGTTTTCGGCTGACCGTCTGCGCCCTGTAGTGGGCGGCAGCGGCGCCGCGAGAGGTCTGCATCTGGATACGAAGGAAACGAATAAGGTAATGCAACACGAACGTGTGATCATCATTGGCTCTGGTCCGGCGGGCATGACTGCTGCCCTGTACACCGGCCGCGCCCAGCTAAATCCCCTAGTGATAACGGGCACCCAGGTCGGCGGGCAGATCTCGATCACCAGCGAGGTAGAGAACTACCCGGGCTTCCCGCAGGGCACGACAGGGCCAGAACTGGCCGAGCTGATGCAAAAACAGGCCGAACTTTTCGGCGCTCGCTTCGTCTTCGACGAGGTAACCGAAGTCCGGCTGACTGACGGGCCGCCATTTTATGTTAAGACGTATGGCGCCGAGTACGAGGCTGATAGTCTCATTATTACGGCTGGCGCGTCGCCGCGCCGCTTGGGCGTTCCCGGCGAAGAGCTGCTCATTGGTCGCGGCGTCAGCTACTGCGCCACCTGTGACGGCTTCTTCTTCCGTGGCAAGAAGGTCGTCGTCGTAGGCGGCGGGGATAGCGCCCTCGAAGAAGGCATCTTCCTGACCCGCTTCGCCGATTCGGTGACGATCATCCACCGGCGCGACGAGCTGCGGGCCGGGGCGACGCTCCAGAAACGCGCCTTCGCCAACGAGAAGATCAACTTCATCTGGGATACGATTGTCACCGAGATTCACGGCAATGGCACAGTCAACGCCGTGACGACGATGCACGTCCATTCAGGCCAGCAGAACCGCATCGAGACCGATGGCGTCTTCATCTACATCGGCCACTACCCCAACAGCAAATTTCTGGAAGGGCAGATCGCCATGGACGAGCACGGCTACATCATCACGGACGAATATATGCGCACCAGCGTGCCGGGCGTGTTTGCCGCCGGCGAGATCCAGGACCCGATCTACCGCCAGATTGCCACGTCGGTCGGGCAGGGGTGCGCCGCCGCCATCCAGCTCGAACGCTGGCTGAGCGAGCGGGAAGACGTGCGGACGGCAGCGCCGGAGAAGGCGGGTTAGGTGTTGCTGCGCTGGCAATGTGGTCCTGGCTGAAGGCTTATCTGCTCTACACCTGGGGCGGCCTGCACCGCTACTTCGGCAATGCCAACGGCGTGCATAGGGAGTATCTGCGGGCCGTCCATTACTTTAACCTGGCCTACAAAACAGATCCTGGCTTCCACCGGGCACTCGTAGCGAGCGCGGTCATCCGCTACCGCGAGCTGGGCGAGATCGAAGGCGCTATTGCTGCGCTCAGCGATCTTCTGCAGGCAGTGCCCGATCACGGCGAGGCGCGCTTCAACAGGGCGCTGGCCTATCAGGAAGCGGGGCGCTACGGGGAAGCACTCGCCGACTTCCGTTCCTATCTGCAGCAGGCCCAACCCGGCGACGCGTATTACGACGAAGCGCGGCGCATGGTCGTCCTTCTCGGGGAGCTGGCCGAGTAGTAGAAAGCGTTGATCACCGAGTTCGGTCTAGCTCGGCTTGCAGCTCGGCGAAGCTGGTAATAGGGGCGATCCGCCGCATAAACTCGTGCAGCGAGGCGCTCTGTTCGCGCAGCGCGACGACGGCCGGGCCGACCGGGTCTTCCCCTGCTGCGCCGGGCGTGTCGGCGTAGGCGCCGTAGAAGGCGAAATAGGCCTGATTGAGCTTGCGGATCTGGTAGCCGTTCTCCACAAAAAAGACACGGCGTGCCTCCATGAACGCTTCCGCTTCCTCCACCTGCCCTGCTGCCAGCAGCTCGTCCACCCGCCGGCGTGTCTCAGCCATCTCCGCCCGGTAATCAAAAGCGGGCGGCTCATCGGGGAGCGGTTGCTCCGTCGTCGCCGGAGCAGGCGGCACGACCAGCTCGGGATAAAAGCGGGCGACGACGCTTGCGCCCACCTCGGCTCCGACGATCGAGGCGACGGTCTCGTTAATCGTGCGCATTTCCGGGCTGGCGAGATACCGCACGCCCACCGGCTGGAACGTGAGCCAGTGGTGGGCCCATTCGTGGGCGACGACGTCCATCAGGAACGCTGCATTGGGCGTCTCGATAATCATCGAGGGATAGAATCCCATACCGCCAATGGGCACAACCAGGGAAGACAGATCGAGCTGCTGGTCAATGGCGCTCTCCAGCTCCTCCTGTGTGACGACGGAGAGCCCATGATCCAGCGGCACGTTATAGATCGCCTCGATCCGCTCGCGCGGCGAGACAATCAGCACCAGCGGCAGCGGCGTCATACGCATCTGCACGGGCGGGAAGACCTGACCCAGGAAGCCGAATCCTTCCTCGGCCAATACGCTGGCTATCTGCCCCTGGACGATGGCCTCGGCCGTCGGCTGGAGTCTGGACGCCGCCGCGCGCGTGGCGAGCAGCGCCTCGTGTAATCCGGCTGCGGCTTCCTCCGGGTCCGCCACCTCTGGATTGGCGTAGACCCTTTCGATTTCACTCTCCAGGCGGCGAATCTCGCCGATCTGTTCCAGATAGTGCAGGACGAGCGCTTTCTGTTCGACCTCGTCGAGGTAATTCTGGTCACCAGACGCTGCGCCGATGGCCTTGCTGATCAGCGCCTCTCCAAACCAGGACAGAAAGTCGAATTCGCGCAGGCCGACGAGGCTATTGAGGCGATGGCGCTCTGCCTGAAAGACAGGCCATTCAGGAGCGATAGTCACAGTCGTGGCGAGCAAGAGCAGCAACAGGAGCAGCGCGCGCACTGCCCTGGTGACGACGTTGGACGACATAGGCCAATGATAGACGACGGCCCGGCAGGGGACAAGGCTTGCCGTCGCCGTGCAGGTTGCATATCGCCTTGCTTTGTGCCATCATGGAGTTCCAGAGCTATTCCTGTGTTGGTTGGGAGCGCCGGCAAGAGCAGACAGAACGACCTGATGAAAGAGGATTTGGCATGCGTTTCTTGGTGACGGGTGGAGCAGGCTTTCTCGGCAGCGCGTTGGCTAACCGGCTGGTGGCAGAGGGACATAGCGTGCGTGTGGTGGACGATCTGAGCAGCGGAGACAGCGCTCTCTTATCTCCGGCTGTGCATTTCACGCGCGGCGACGTCAACAATATCCCCCTGCTCTGGTCGGTTCTGCAGGGCGTCGATTGTGTCTATCACCTGGCCGCGCGCGTCTCGGTGGCCCAGTCGGTGCTCTACCCGCGCGACTATAATGCGGTGAACGTCGGCGGCACCGTCAGCCTGATGGAAGCGATGCGTGATGCGGGCGTGCGCCGTGTTGTCCTGGCGTCGTCGGGGGCCATCTACGGCCACCAGGAGGAGCAGCCCGTGAAAGAAGGGGTGACGCCGGAGCCGGACTCACCGTATGCCGTCAGTAAGTGGGCGGCGGAGCAGTACGTACACACAATCGGGGCGCTCTGGGGCATCGAGACGGTGGCGCTGCGCATCTTCAATGCTTACGGGCCCCGCCAGGCGCTGCCGGTCTCCCACGCGCCGGTTGTGCCCCGTTTTCTGTCCCAGGCGCTGACGGGCGGCTCCGTGGTCATCTTCGGCGACGGTCTGCAGAGCCGCGACTTTATTTACGTCAGCGACGTCGTCTCCGCACTGGCCCGCGCCGCCGAGGCGCGGGAGGTGAACCGCATGGTGATTAACGTCGGCAGCGGGCAGGAGACGACCATTAACCAACTGGCGGCGCTGGTCGGGCAGGTCACCGGTCACTCGCTGAACGTCCTCTACAACGAGGAGAAAACGGGGGGCGTGCGGCGGCTGGTCGCCGACATCGGCCGCGCGCGCGAATTGCTCGGCTGGGAGCCGCAGGTCTCGCTGGCCCAGGGGCTGGCCCAGACGCTGGCGGCGGATAGCCGCTTCCACGCCCACGACTCGCCGGTTACGACCCTTTCCTAGCGCTGCCCCGCGAGGCAACAAAAAACGCCGGAACAATGTTCCGGCGTCCAGTGCCCTGGAGAGGACTCGAACCTCCACGCCGTAAAGGCATAGGCCCTCAACCTACCGCGTATACCAATTCCGCCACCAGGGCAAGTTAGCACGCTGATTATAGCTACGCGCCGCCTTCTGTCAAGCAAGGGAGCGGCTGTTTCAGCAGGCTCTCACATGCTCACGGCCACCAGGACCTTTGTCGGTTTTGACTTTTGCCGTCAATGACAGTAGCCTAGAAGCAGCCAGTCAACAGCTAAAGGAGCGTGGGATGGCCGAAGAGTTCGACTTCGACGAAGAACAAGAAGAAGCCATAGACTTTGAAGACGAGTTTGACCGCCTTCGCGCAAAGACGGCACGCACCAGCGCCGTTTATGACGACATGGAGTTTGAAGATCTGGAAGAGGAGGTGGTGGAGGAACGCAGCTTCTTCGGGCAGTTTACGCCCGCGCAGCGTTTTATCCTCGCCCTTCTCCTCCTCCTGGACATCCTCGCCATTGGCCTGGGGGTTGTCGTCGTCTTTAACATCATCCCCATTTCCTGAGTCCGGTCAGTCGCCGGCTGCCGCAGGCTGCAGCTTCAGGTGATCCACAGTGGCCTCGGTAATGGCCCCTGCCGAGAACCACAGAGGGTGGTACTCGCCGGCCTGCCACAGCGGGATAAAATCGTCGTAGTGGGGATGGTAGGGGTGCCCGCTCTGGCCTGTCGTGTGGATGCCCCGGCTGTTGTCAAAGTCGGAGAGGTCCAGAACCATTCGTAGCGACGGCAGCCCGCGCACGGCAGCCGGCTCCTCCCAGCTCCAGCTCGTCGCGTTCACCGCGCTTTTTGATCCCCCCACCGGATAAGGGCCACGGTTGACCAGCCGCTCGATCACGCCGATGCCGCTCAGGCCGAGCGGCTGGCTGACAAAGGTGGCTGTGTGCAGCTCGCCCCACGTCCACGCTTCCGCGTCGTCGCCCACGTTCTCCTCAAACCAGGCCACTGTGTTTTCCAGCGCCTGCATGATGGCCTGCTCGCGTGTCTCGACGGCATCCGTCGTCACGTTATCCCACCAGGCGGCATCGGGCTGCCCCGCGATGGTGTGGAAGAAGATTCGCTGGGCATCCCCATTGCCAAGGTAGACGTCACGCGCCTCGCCGACCTCGTCGGCCATCACCACCTCGGCGAGCTGCATGTAGAAGATCTCGAAGAGCGCGGCGGGCACGCTCTGCGGGTCGGCCTGCATATCCCAGCCGCGCAGCCGTTCCAGCGCCGCCTGCACCCTCGGCTCGTCGCTGCGCAGCCCCTGCAGCAGCGGAATGTAGCTCTCGGCCAGCAGCACTTTGCCGTCCATCTGGATGCGGGTCATATCATCGACCGTCAGCTCCCCACCGGCGTCAATCTCCTGCTGGAGCATCTCCTGAATGCGCTGCGCCCGGTCGCCGTCGGCCCAGTGATAGTTGATGAAATAGGGGTAACTCTCGTCTACCACGCTGTTGTTGGCCGTGACGATATAGCCCGGCTCAGGGTTGTAGAGCGCGGGTAGCTCTTCAAAGGGAATGAAATCCTCCCATTCGTGCTCGCCTGTCCAGCCGGGAACCGGCACGAGGCCCATGCCTTCGCCCCGAATAGGAATCCGGCCCGGCATCTGGTAGGCGATGTTGCCCTCGACGTCGGCATAGACAAAGTTCTGCGCCGGCACGTCGAAATAGCGCAGCGCCGCGCGGAACTCCTCGTAGTTGCGGGCGCGGTTGAGCCGCATGAAGGCATGGAAGATGGCGTTGGGCTCCTGCGCCGTCCAGCGCAGCGCCAGAACGTCGCTTTCACCATCCACAACCTCGTTGAGGATGGGGCCGTGGCGGGTGATGCGTACCGGCAGCTCGACCGGCTCGCCGCCGTTAACCAGGATGCGCTCGGTGATGACCTCCATCTCCTGCCACTCGCCCATGTACTCGTACTGGTTCGGGTTGCTGGGGTTGACGCGCTCGATGTACAGGTCCTGCACGTCTGGCCCGACGTTGGTGACGCCCCAGGCAATGTAGTCGTTGTGGCCGATAATTACCCCCGGCACCCCGGCGAAGCTGAAGCCGGCGACGTTCATCCCCGGCGCGTGCAGCCCAATCTCATACCAGATAGACGGCATCTGGATGCCCAGGTGCGGGTCGTTCGCCAGCAGCGGCAACCCGGTGGCTGTATGCTCGCCGGAGACGACCCAGTTGTTGCTGCCTACGGCGGTGGAGCCCATAGCCAGGCCGATCTGGGGCGGCGTGCCGGCAATCTCCGTGTCTACGCGGCTCCAATCGACGCCCGCCGGTAGCAGCCTGCTCCCCTCGCCGGCCGGCTCCAGGTCCAGCTCGCCCCGGTTGGAAAGCAGGTCGGTCGGGGCTATCACCGGGCGCTCCTCAAAAGGATAAGGCGGCAGGATGCTGGCGGCGGTCGCCTCGCCCACTTCGCGAATCAGGGCGGCGCGATCTCGTTCGTCGCTCCAGTTACCGCCGAGGTCCCAGGACATGACGATGCTCCACCCAATGGAGTCGAGCGGCTCCCAGGGCTCGATCTCCCACGGCTCGCCGGACAGCGCCAGGATCCGCCGGTTGAGAGAGACGTCGTCGCCCTGCTCGGCCAGATAGGCATTGACCCCCGCACTGTACGCTTCGAGGAAGGCCATGGTCTCAGGCGCTTCCTGAGCCACGTAATCCGTCGCAGCCTGGGCCATCCGGTTCCAGCCGACAGTGCGGATGAAACGGTCCTGCTCCAGGCCAGCCTCGCCCACAATCTCGGAGATACGCCCCTGGCCGATGTGGCGCCAGAACTCCATCTGCCAGAAGCGGTCCTGGGCGTGGACGTAGCCCTGGGCAAAGTAGAGGTCGTGCTCGTTAAAGGCATAGATATGCGGCACGCCAAACTCGTCGCGGTAGACGTGGACCGTCTCGTTCAGGCCGGCCAGCTCCAGCTCGCCATCGGTATCGGGAAAGGGGGAGCGGACGGCGACAAAGCCGCCAATCGCCAGCGCGGCGACGGCGATTACGAGCACGAGCACAAGCACGATAAGGGCGACTCTGACGAATGGGCGGCGCATTTCCAATTTCTCCTTGCAGTCAGGGGGATCCCAATAGCTCTGTTTTTAACATAGGCTACAGGCCGGGGCAAAAACACGTTGCGCCTGTTTTGCGGTACAATAGGCGTCGTGAAAGGTCCTATCCGTCTGGAGATCCGTCTATGAAGGCTTCCGTACTGAGTGTGTTATTGGCATTGTGCTTGCTGGCGGGAGCAGGCGCGCTGCTGGCGGCCCAGGGGCCAGCGCGCGCCGTCGAGTCGAGCGTGGGACCGAATCTGTTAAACAATCCGTCGTTTGAGCATCCTTATGGCGCCTATAACCCACCAGGTGGGCATGGAGATTGCCAGTGGGGTCCCTGCAATTCAGCGCAAACGGCTGCTGGCTGGACGCCATACTGGCGACCTGGTTATGAGAGCCAGACCGACACAATCGTCATGCCCGAGTACAAACCGGCGGACCCGATATTCACTGATCCGCTGCGTGTTCGCACAGGGAATGCAGCTCAGGTGTACTTCACGGTTTGGACTACCCATCAGGCAGGCTTCTACCAGCAGGTCGAAGTTGAAGCAGGCAAAGCTTACTGCTATAGCGTTTGGGCACACTCCTGGTCAGCCAATGACAATGACGACGCCTATTCAGGACCAGAATATGGGAACCTGCGACAGCGAGTTGGGATTGATCCGACCGGCGGCACTGATTGGCAGAGTGGTGGCATAGCGTGGGGTGAATTTCGCGTCCAGCCCGACATCTACCAGCCCTTCGTCGTCACTGCAACAGCACAGTCCGATGTGATTACCGTATATGCCTACTCAGAAAATGAATGGGCCGTTGAACACAACGACACTTATTGGGACGACGCCTACCTGGGCGAGGTCGAACCGGTGCTGCCGGACGGCGAGTTAGGGCTGACAATCCCGGCGGACAAGCCGGCGGTGATCACGAAGACCGTGAACCCGAACTGGCTGTGCGATCCGGAGACAAGCTGGGAAGTCGCGCTCGATCCGGCCGGCACCTTCACCCCCACCCTCTCGACGACGTCAGGCGCTACGGGTGAGTCACTGATGGTGACCCTGGATAGCAACGGGCTGTCGCCGGGCATCTATGAGACGGCGCTGCGGTTCAGTAGCCCGGACACGGATCTGGCGCTGCCCGCCATCCCGGTGCGTATTGCCGTGGTCGCCCTCGACAACCACGTCTATCTCCCTAACCTAACGAGCGGCCTTCTCGCGCCCTGATTCACACCGCGCGGGAAACAAAAGGGGCGCCCTCAGGCGCCCCGCAGGTTACACAGTCGAAGAATAGGGTTCGTAACAGAACCCTATTCTTTCTTTTCGGTTGTATCGACTTTCTCAGGCTCGTCTTTCTCGTCTTCCATTCCCTCGCGTACGCCTTCGCGGAAGTTGCGGATGCCCTGCCCAAGCTCACTCCCGATTTTGCTAATACGACCGACGCCGAAGACGAGAAGCACGACGACGAGAATGACAATCCATTCCCAACCACCAGGCAGCATCGTAATCACTCCTTTTGGGGTTCCTGCATGCAGCAGCAACCACTTATTTGGGGTCATTATAACACCCTGAGAAGGGGCTGCAAAGCAGGCTGCTACCTCTGGCAACCGGCCCTCGTCGGTTGCGGCTGCCCCGCCTCAATGTTACACTACCTTCACCATGTCTCAGGCCCTCTACCGCAAATGGCGCCCCGCCCGTTTCGACGACGTCGTCGGCCAGCAACACGTGACCCGTACCCTGCGCAACGCCGTGGCAGCAGGGCGCGTCGGCCACGCGTACCTCTTTTGCGGGCCGCGCGGTACGGGCAAGACGACCATCGCCCGCCTGCTGGCTAAGGCAGTCAACTGCCTGGCCGAAGACCCCGCCGAGCGCCCCTGCGACCAGTGCGCGAGCTGCCAGGCGATCAACGAGGGCCGCTTCCTCGACCTTATCGAGATCGACGCCGCGTCGAACACCGGCGTGGACGACATCCGCGCCCTGCGCGACAAGATCAACTTTTCCCCCAGCGAAGGGCGCTTCAAGGTCTACATCATCGACGAGGTGCACATGCTCTCGCCGGCAGCCTTCAACGCCCTGTTGAAGACGCTGGAGGAGCCGCCGCCGCACGTTAAGTTTGTGCTGGCGACCACCGAAGAGCACAAAGTGCTGGCGACGATCAAGTCACGCTGCCAGCAGTTCAATTTCCGCCTGCTCAGCCACCAGGAGATCGTCGGCCGGCTGCGCTGGATTGCCGGGCAGGAAGGGCTGGAAGTCGAGCCGGAGGCCCTGGCGTTGATGGCCCGGCAGGGCGCCGGCAGCATTCGCGACGCCGAAAGCCTGCTCGACCAGCTCGTGACGGCGCCGGGCCAGACGATTACGCTGGAACAGGCGCAGCTCGTCCTCGGTACAGCCTCCTTCCAGGCAGTCAGCAATCTGGTGACTGCCTGGCTGGACGCCGACGGCGGGCGCGGCCTGACGATTATCCACGACGCGCTGGGCGCCGGCGCCGATGCCCGCCAGTTTGCCCGGCAGATGGTCGATTACCTGCGCCAGCTTTTGCTCCTGCAGGCCGGCGGGGACGCGATCACGCTCGACGCGCCGGCCGAAGAGCAGGAGCGGATGGTCGCCCAGGCCCGCCGGGCCACGCGCGACGACCTCGTCCAGGCAGTGCGGCGCTTTAGCGAAGCCGCGCTCGCGTCGAGCAGTAGCTGGCAGCCACAGCTTCCGCTGGAGCTGGCCTTCATCGAGCTACTGCCCACCGAAGCGGCGCCCGATATTCCTGTGGCCTCCCGCCAGCAGCTCGCGCCGGCACAGACCCGGCAGCAGGAGCCGGCGCCGGAGATAGCGGCGCAGCGCGAAGAGCCAGAGCAACCGCTCCTCGCCCCGGCGCAAAAAGCCGAAGGTGACGCCGCCCTGACGCTGGACGCGGTGAAGGCCCGCTGGCCGAACATGGTCGAGCGCGTGGCCCAGGAAGACAAGAACCTGCCGGCCCTGCTGGCCATGTGCAAGCCGCTGGCGACTGAAGACGATACGCTGATATTGGGTTTCGACTTCCCCGTGCTCAAGGAGAAGTTCGAGAGCAAGCCGGAAGCGCGAGCCCTCGTCGGTAGCGTCCTGACGGCCCTGCTGGGCACGCGCTGCAAGGTGCGCTGCGTGGTCACGAAGCAGTACACGCCGCCGCCCCAGCCCACGCTGGCCGACGAGTTTTACGCCCTGGCCGAAGAGCTGGGCGGCCAGGTTCAGGAGATAGATTGAGGAGACGCCGATGGCGAAACGACCCTACGGAAAACCGAAGAAGAGTAAAGGCGGCATGGATCCCAACAGCCTG
>JAAYYY010000027.1 GCA_012515125.1 Chloroflexota bacterium | reverse complement strand
GTTGCTTCAGGCTTCCGTCGTGACAGGCTGCGGCTGCAGCCGTAGGGCCAGCCGCGCCACAAACGGCGTCAGCAGCATCGTCAGCAGCCCCACCGAGATGACCAGGGAGTAGAGGTCGTCCGTGATCGCCCCGCCGTCCAGCGCGAGGCGGGCCAGGACAAAAGACAGCTCGCTCAGCTGAAAGAGCGTGACGCCAACCGTCAGCGCGTCGCCACGGTCGTGGCCGAAGAGGCGCATGATCCCGGCAAAGATCGCCATCTTGCCCGCGCTGACGACCAGCACCAGGAGCACGATCAGGAGGATATGCCGGCCGAGGTATGGCAGATCAAGCAGCAGGCCGGCAGAGACAAAAAAGAGGACGCCGAAGAGGTCGCGCATGGAGAGCAGCGCCCGCAGCGCGCGAGAACCCTGTTCGGTCACACTTAACAGCAGGCCGATGACAAAGGCGACCTCGACGAAGGTCAGTCCGTACAGGTAGGTTCCGGCTATGACCACAGCAGCGCTGGCAAAGACGACGAGGCCGGGCAGATCCTCGCTATTCAGCCGGCCAAGCGCCGCAAACAGCGGGGGCAGGATGCGGATGCCGAGAAAGAGCAGAACGGCCAGAAAGACGGCGCCTTCCAGCGCGGCGATGACGGCGCTGGAAAGATCGAGCGTCCCGGCCTGTATCTGCCGCGAGAGAAAGACAAACGGAATGATCGCCAGATTCTGCACGATCAAAATGCCGCGAACGACGCGGGCGACTGGCGTACCGGTCAGCTCCAGCGCGTTGAACGTCTGCAGGGCGATGATCGGGCTGGAAAGGGCAATCAGGGAAGCGAACCAGAACGCGTCGTCGCGCTGCCAGCCCAGGATCAGCCCGAGGAGCAGGCCGAGAAGCACCGTCAGGAGAAGCTGCAGCGGCGTTCCCAGGAGCACGCCCTTCGACGCCGGGCGCAGGGTGGCCAGCGAAAACTCGACGCCCAGAACAAAGAGCAGGAGGCTGACGCCCACCTCCGAAAGGTGCTTCGCGTCGATCAGGTCCGTGACTGTAATGCCGCCCGTATAGGGGCCGAGCGCGATACCGGCGAGCACAAAACCGAGGATAATCGGCTGGCGGAGGCGATGGGCCAGCGCTCCACCCACCATCGCGGCGACGAGGATGATCAGCAGGGTGGGAACAAGGCCGATCTCCACCTATACGTCCTCAAGCGGTCTGCGCTGGACAGGGGCCGGCGCCGTTTCCGTCGCGGTTTCCACCTCTTGCGCGTCTTCGTCAGGTTGGGGCAGATCCAGTATCTCCCGCACGCGCAGCAACGACTGATCGTTCGCGAGAACGAGAATCGTATCTCCCGGCTTCAACACCGTGTTTCCGGTTGGCACCATGAACTCCTCGCCCCGGCCGACCAGGACAAACAGCGCGCCCGGCGGCAGGCCCAGATCGACGATCCGCTTGCCGGCCGCGTGGGAATCCGGCAGGATGTCCAGCTCCACCAGATCCCCCTGGATCCCCCCGGTCGGCTCAAACTCCAGAGGCAGCCGCGGCCTGGCGCGCAGCGGCTGGTCCACCCCCAGCAAGCGGGCCACCAGGGGGATAGAAGTACCCTGGATCAGCACGGAGGTGAAGACGATGAAGAAGACGAGGTTGAAGATGGTAACGTTTGCCGGGATCTCTTCCAGCAGCGGGAAGGTCGCCAGGATAATGGGCACGGCGCCACGCAAACCAACCCAACCGACCATGGCCTTGGCGCGCAGCTCGAGCCGGATAGGCAACAGCGTGAGAAAAACGCTGATCGGCCGGGCGATGAGGATCAGGAACGCCGACAGCAGCAGCCCCTGGCCGGCCACTGCCAGAACGTGCGAGGGAAAGACCAGCAACCCCAGGGCCGTGAACATGGCGATTTGCATCAACCAGGCCACGCCGTCGTGAAAGCGCAGCAGCGTGCGCTTGTGGATGAAGACGCTGTTGGCGATGACGAGGCCGCCCAGATAGACCGCCAGGAAACCATTCCCGCCAATCAGATTCGCGGCGCTATAGATGATCAGCGCGGCGGCAATGGTGACCACCGGGTAAAGCCCATCGTAGTCCAGGTTAATCCGGTTCAGCACGAACACAGTCAACCGGCCAAAACCGTAGCCCAGCAGCCCGCCCAACACCATCTGCTGAATAAACATCGGGATCAGATCGACTACCGAAGCATCGGGCAGCGTCAGCAGGCTGATGAGCGCCGTCGTCAGAAACACGGCCATCGGATCGTTCGTGCCCGACTCCAGCTCGACGAGCGATTTAAGCTGCCCGCGCAGGCTCACTCCTTTGCTGCGCATGATCGCAAAGACCGCGGCAGCGTCGGTCGAGGAGACAATCGAGCCGAGCAGCAGCCCTTCAAGCAGGTTAAAGCCCAGCACTGCGGTGGCAAACAGGCCGACCAGCACGGCGGTCAGGGCCACGCCAATGGTCGCCAGCATTAAGGCGCTTCCCAATACCGGCCGGACCGACGCCCAGTTCGTGTCCATCCCGCCTGAGAACAGAATGTAGATGAGGGCGACAACGCCCAACGATTGGGCAATAGCCGGGTCGTCAAAGTGGATGCCGCCGGGGCCCTCGGAGCCGGCCAGCATGCCAATGACGACGAAGACGAGCAGCGCCGGCACCCCCAGGCGCCCCGTCGCTTTGCTGGCCACGACACTGGCCAGAAGAAGAATGCCTCCAATCAGAAGAATTTGATTCAGTTCCACAGGCCTCTCGCAGAGAACTGGGCCTTGTTCCAGGCACAGCCCCGTCATCTCTAGCTTTGTCCCCCGCCTGGCTAGACCTACCTAGTATAAACGCCAAAACAGCGTGAGGCACACGGGATTTGTCCCCACCGAAGGCCAAGCGCCTATTGGAGCGCGCCTGCCAGAATGGCAAGCAAGCATCCCAGCCCGCAACGCCGCACCGGCGGGATGCTCGCCTTCGGCCAGGTGGTCTCCCTCACCATATCCAGAAACCGGCGATCCCCATCCGCCGGTGAGGGGATGGCCTTACACGATATTCTCGGCAAAATCGGCGATAAACGCCTCGGGAATACGCACCGGCCGGCCCGACTCCGGGTCCACCCAGGCCCATAGCGCCCGCGCCCGGGCCAACAGTGCGCCATCGGTCACCCGCCGCACCGAGAAGTGGCGCACGGCGCTTGCCCGGCGCACGTCGCTGATCCACGTCGCCAGCTCCAGCTCCTCGTCCAGATAGGCCGGCGCCAGATACTCGATGCGATAGCGCCGGGCGACGATGGCGAAGCCGCCCTCTTCCAGCATCCGCTTCATCGTCCAACCCCGGCCACGCGCGTCGCCAATGGCGCAGTCCTCGAGGTAGTTGAGGTAGCGGGCGTTGTTGACGTGTCCGGCCGGGTCCAGGTCGCTCCACGAGACGCGCCGCATCTGGCGGAAAAGGCCGGGCGGCGGCGGGGGTGGCTCCGGGAATGGCTCGCGCGGCGGGACGTCGGGGCGCGGACCGTCCGGCAGGAAGGCAGCGACCATATCGCCGGGGACTGACGCCGGGCGCCGGCTCTCCCGGTCGATGAAGACCCAGTCTGTGCTCCCTTCCGCTACCACGGTGCCGTCGTCTGCACGCCGCAGCTCATAGCCCCGCCGGCTGCGCACTCGCCGGAAGTCGAGCACCCAGGTGCGGATGGCGACGGTGTCGCCGTAGCGCAGCGGCGCAAGATAGGCAATTTCCGTATCGCGCACAAACCAGGCGCGGTTCATCTCCCAGTAGCGCTGCATTGGATAGCCCACCGCCGCCGACGCCGCAAAGGCCGCCTCCAGCATATAGCGCAGGTAGCTGGCGTGGTTGACGTGCCCGTACGGGTCGCAGTCGTCGTAGCGAATGGGCAGGGAAAGCGAGAAATCCATACGCCTTAGTCTGAAGCGCTTGGCGTCGAGCCTTCAGCCAGCGTCCCTTGACTGGCGACCATCCATTTTCCAATGACCATTACCCTCCCACCTCGGCTCCTTCACCCAAACGGCCAGCAGCACCAGACCGCTGAGGCCGGCGGCAGCGCTGAGCGCGAAGAGCAACCTGTAGCCCATACCGCCGCCCAGCCCGATCCGCGCCAGCACACCGCCCAGCAACGGCGCCGTGAACCCCGCGACGCCGACGATGCTGTTCGCCAGGCCCGTGTAGGTAGGCCGGCGCGCCGGCGGGCTGAACTCCAGCACCACCAGAATCCCGCTGACCATCATGGAGCCGTAGGCGAAGCCGAGCAGAGCAAATACCCCATAGTACCAGGCCGCCTCCGGGGCCAGCCAGGCGAGGAGATAGGCCAGCGTGCCGGAGACCGCGCCGATCTTCAGAGAGAGCAGATGGCCGTATCGGTCGGCCAGGAAGCCGAGGATCAGGGTGCCGGCCGTCTGGCCCAGCAGCATCACGCCCGTATACTGGCCGACGACGGCATCGGCGACGCCAAAGCGGCGCAGCGCCGCCACCGTGAGGAAACCCTGGCCCATCCCGGCAAAGGCGATAAGCAGCCGGGCCACAAGGAAGCGCCGGAAGTTGTGGTCCTGGCCCATGATACGCCGCAGGTCCGTCCAGAAGTTGAAGCCATCTTTAGACAGCGGCTCTGGCGGCTGCACCGGCTCGCGCGTCAGGGCAAGGAACACCCAGCTTAGCGTCACGCCGACGGCGGCAATGGTAAAAGTGTAGACGAAGCTGGTGGGAAAGGGGAAGGTGGCCAGGAGCCAGCTACTCAACGCCGCGCCCGCCGCGCCCATCCCCGTGCCGATAAAGGTGGTCAGCCCCAGAAAGCGCCCCCGCTTTTCCACCGGGAAGCAGCGGGCAATCAGGTCCTGCCAGGCCGTGGCAATCACGCCCGCGCCGATCGAATGCCAGGCATAGGCCAGGATCAGCAGGGCCAGGGCCAGCCCGGCTGTTTCACGTGCAACAATCGCCGCGACGATCAGCAGCCACATCGGCAGCCGCTCCGCGAAAAAGCCCAGGTTGACCGCGACCGGCTTCTTGCGTGACAGCCGCTCCACGCTGCTGGCGGTGAAGAGCTGTGGCAGATACCAGCCCCCCTGCCCCAGCACGGCAATCGCCGCCAGAGGCCACGTCGCGTCCGACAGCTTGCTGATGAACAGGGGCAGGATCGTGCTGGCGCTGGCAAAGCTCGTCCCGAACCAGAAGGCAGCGCCGTCGAGCAGGTTCACCGTGAAGTTCCAGCGGTAATCGCGGTCGCGCTGTGCTTCGACCTCCGCGTCGGTGACGCGATCGGCCGGCAGGTCGGCCCGGACCAGTCGGCGCAGCAGTCGCCAGGTCCACGTGTGGCGCATCATGGCCCGGTCTCCAGCACCATGTCGCCCAGTGGGCGCCGGCGAGTGCGTAACTGGAAGAGCAGCCAGACCACCGCCGCCACTAGGCCCACGCCGGCCGCGCTGGCCGTCACCTGGCGGATCGTCCAGCCCAGCGAGTCCTGCGCTACACCGGCCCAGGTAATGCTCAACGATTGTGCCAGGGTGAGCACGGCGAACTCAAAGGCGAAGACCCGCCCGCGCATCCGGTCGGGCACGACCATCTGCAGGATTGACGAGCTGAAGACCCACAGCGTACCCGAGCCGACCGTGCGCACCAGCGTGCCGACGCCGAACCAGGCCAGGCTGGGCGCCATTGCCAGGATCAGAATACCCGCCGTCAGCGCCCAGAAGCTGGCGACAATCGCCCAGCGCATCCGCTCCGTCGCGTCGCCCAGCCAGCGCCGGAGCAGCAGCGGTCCAAAGCCGGTGCCGATCCCGCTGACCGTGTAGATCAGCCCCAGGACCAGCGCGCTCCCCCCGACGGCGCGCAGGCCGACCGCCAGGCGGTCAACGACAAGGACGTCCTCGGCGTAGTCGATCTCCAGGACGTTGATTGCCCCGTACACCAGGGAGCCGCTCGTCTTGATCAGGGCCAGGACCAGGATATACGGCTCGCCGCGCAGATAGCGGAGTCCATCGACAAAGTCGAGCCAGCCGCCCCGGCTCGTCGCCGCCCGCGCCTCCTGCAGGCCGGCCGGCAGGACGATTCGGGACATCAGCCAGCCGGCAACCAGAAAGGTGGCAGCATCCATGACGAAGGCGGCGGAACGGCCGAACAGCCCCGTGGCGACGCCGCCCAGGAGCGAGCCCACTGCCAGCATCGTACTCCAGGTGAAGGAGTTGAGCGCGTTGGCCGTGACAAGCTCGTCGCGCCGGACGATGTTCGCCAGCATGGCCGTGCCGGTCGGCGTGTATATCGCGCTCAGCGAAAACTGCAGCGCCGTCAGTAGGTAAAAGAGCCAGACATGGCCGGCATCGCGCACGAGCAGAAAGCCGAGCACCGTACAGGCACGCAGCATGTCGCTGGCGACCATCAGCGTGCGCCGGTTGAAGCGGTCGGCAAGCACGCCGGCGAGAGGGCTGAAAAGAAACAGGGGGACGAAGCGGACCAGAAAGAGCAGGCTGACGGCAGAACCGCTCGACGTCAGCTCCTGGATAAGGGAGGCTGAGGCGATGAGGTTGAACCAGTCGCCGATCTGGCTGCTTATGGCGCTGAACCAGAGATAGCGGTAATTCCGGTTGCCGCGGAGGAGGGCAATGTAGGTATTCATAGGCTATAATCGCGGGCCCCAGAGCAGCCCGCAAGAGGAGAATTATGCCACGGCACCCCCTGCCCTACCACTGGTCAATCGGCCAGTCTCCGCACGGCAGAAGGGCGCGCCGCCCTGCCCGCCGCGCCCTCTCAGCCGCTCTTTAGTAGGTGGGCTATCTTTCTGTATCCGTGCGGAGTAACGCTTCGTACGGTGCAACCGCCATCAGCTCGGCAGCGGCGGCGGCGAGGTCGTTGTCGAGCGTGACCAGCGCGTCGCCCTGCAGCTTCGTCAGGGCCACGTATTCGGCGTCCATCGTGTCGGGCCACCCCAGCCGGTCCGCTACGCTCCAGGCGACCTGCTGCAGGACACGATCCCCAAGCAAGCGGATGCGTAAGCCCCGCACATAACTGAGATGTTGTTCGGCTTCTTCTCTCGTCATGTTGCCTTCATGAACCAGGCGATAGAGCCGCGCAAGCAGCTGGGAGCGCAGCAGTGTCGGCGCCAGCAGTTGATGCTCTGGGGGCAAAACAGCACGCTCTTTGGCAAGACGCAGCGCCACCTCTGGGAAGATTACATATTTCGCCATCGTATCCTCGTTCGGGTCTTGAACTCGTCTGTCGTGCAGGCCGGCGTAGTCGCCGTCTC
>JAAYYY010000263.1 GCA_012515125.1 Chloroflexota bacterium | reverse complement strand
AGCCAGACATCCAACCTGACGCTATTGCGTGCCCTCTTTAAGATGGGCATCCCCGTCAACGGCAAGAACATCTTCCCGTCGAATATCCAGGGGCTGCCCACCTGGTACCACATCCGCGTCAGCAAGGATGGCTATGTCGCTCGCCGGGAGACTTCCGAAGTGCTGGTCGCCTTCAACGAGGTAACGGTCCACGAGGATATTCGCGACCTGCCGGCCGGTGGCATGTGTCTTTACAACGACGACTGGCGCAATATGCCGGTCCGCGATGACATCGTCATGTACGGCATCCCGGTGAACCAGTTCCTCCGCGAGGCCGGCGCGCGCGGCAAGTTCCGCGACCGCTTCACCAACATGATCTACGTCGGCGCCATCTCGCAGCTTCTGGACATCGACCTCGAAGCCATCTGCGAGGCCCTGGGCTATATCTTCAGCAGGCGCGAGGATATCGTGCAGTCGAACATGGACATCATCCAGATGGCTTACGACTGGACGGCGCAGAACATCGAGAAGCGCGATCCGTTCCGGGTCGAGCCGATGAATCTGACCGAAGGCAAGTTCCTGATCACCGGCAACGAGGCGGCAGCGCTCGGCGCCATCTTCGGCGGCATGACGGTGACGGCCTGGTACCCGATCACGCCCTCGACGAGCCTCGTGGACGCGCTGAACGAGCACCTGCCGGCTCTGCGCACGGATGAAGAGGGCCGGCCCACCTACGCCGTCGTGCAGTCGGAAGATGAGCTTTCGGCCATCGGCATGGTTCTCGGCGCCGGGTGGGCGGGTGCGCGGGCAATGACGGCAACATCCGGCCCCGGCCTTTCGCTGATGGCGGAGTTTGCGGGTCTATCTTACTTCGCGGAAGTTCCCGCCGTCATCTGGGACATCCAGCGCGTGGGGCCGAGCACGGGCCTGCCGACGCGCACCTCACAGGGCGACGTCACCTTCGCCTACAACCTGGGCCATGGCGACACTCGCAACGTGATCCTGTTCCCGGCGAACCCGGAGGAATGTTTTGAGTTCGGCAATACCGCCTTCGACCTGGCGGAACAGTTGCAGACGCTCGTCCTCGTGCTCAGCGACCTCGACCTGGGCATGAACAACTGGATGGCCAGCTCGTTTAGCTACCCGGAGAAGCCGTTACAGCGGGGCAAGGTCCTGACTGCCGAGCAGGTGGCCGAGAACGGCTTCGCCCGCTACCGGGACGTGGACGGCGACGGCATCCCCTACCGCACGCTGCCGGGTACCAACCACCCGCGTGCCGCCTATTTCACGCGCGGCACCGGGCATAACGACCGGGCCGTCTACAGCGAGCGGGCCGAGGACTGGGTGGCGAATATGGAGCGGCTCAAGCGCAAGTTTGAGACGGCGCGCCGCCTGGTCCCCCAGCCGGTGGTAGACGTACAGGAGGGCGCCCGTATCGGCATCATCGCCTATGGCACAACCGAGCCCGCCATCGTCGAGGCGCGCGATCGGCTGGCCCTGCAGGGCATTGATACAAGCTTCCTGCGGCTGCGCGCGCTGCCGATCAGCGCAGAAGTGCGCAGCTTCGTCGAACAACACGACCGTGTCTACGTGATCGAGCTGAACCGCGACGGGCAGATGCACGAAATCCTGCGCCTGGAGATGCCAGACCTCGCGACGAAACTGATTTCTCTCGCCATTCTGGACGGCCTGCCGCTCACGGCACGCTGGGTGGTTGAGAACCTTCTCGAAAAGGAGAACGGAGCATGACGACAGAAACCAGAGGCCGCCAACGGGTAAACGCCATTGGCCTCGAGTTCACCGATTATAAGGGCAGCCCGACGACGCTCTGCCAGGGTTGCGGGCACAACTCGATTGCCAACCAGATCATCCAGGTGGCCTATGAGATGAACATCCGGCCGGACGAGATCATCAAGCTAAGTGGCATTGGCTGCTCCAGCAAGTCGCCGGCCTACTTCCTGGGCATGTCCCACGGTTTCAACGCCCTGCACGGGCGCATGCCGGCAATCGGCACCGGCGCGCTGCTCGCCAACCATCACCTCAAAGCCATCGGCGTGAGCGGCGACGGCGACACCGGCAGCATCGGCATGGGCCAGTTCAAGCACGCCTGCCGGCGCAACGTGCGCATGGTCTACATCGTGGAGAACAACGGCGTCTACGGTCTGACCAAGGGGCAGTTTTCGGCGACGGCCGACGAAGGGCTGGAGCTGAAATACGCGGGTGTCAACGAGCTTCCGCCCATCGACATCTGCCAGGAGGCGATCGCCGCCGGGGCCGGCTTTGTGGCCCGCACCTTCTCCGGCGACCCGACGCAGGTGCGCGAGCTGTTGAAGGCCGCGCTGAGCCACCGGGGCCTCGCCGTGCTGGACATCATCAGCCCCTGTGTGGCCTTCAACAACAAAGATTTCTCGACGATGAGCTACACCTACGGCAAGGAGCACGGGATCCAGCTCCATGAGATCGGCTACATTCCGATGCGCGAGGAGATCTACATCGACGAGTACGCGCCCGGCGAAGAGAAGGTGGTCGAGCTGCATGACGGCGCGCACATCGTTCTGCGCAAGCTGGAGAGTGACTACGATCCCACGGACAAGATCGCGGCGATGGCCCGGCTGGAGCGAGCCGTGCGCAACCGCGAGTTTATTACCGGCCTGATCTACTTCGACAATTCGCGCCCCTCGCTGGCCGAGCTGAACCGGCTGGACGCCGACACGCCGGCGCTGGTCCATCTGCCGGAGGAAAAGCTGCGCCCGTCCCGCGAGAAGCTGGACCAGGTAATGGCTCGCTTCCTCTAGGCCGGTCGAGGCATTTTCGGTTACAATCATGGCCGTCCTGGTAGCAGGGCGGCCATTTTCTTTTTTCGAGGAGGAAGAGATGCAGTTCGGCCTCTTTGAACAACCCCCGCGCCGCTACGATAGCCTCGAAGAGCTGCTCGCCGAGATGGTGGAGCTGACCGACGATCCCCTGGCCGGCGCCGGCACGACGATGGTTATCTATCGGGGCAACCCGGAAGCGCGGCTGATGATCATCGGCGAGGCGCCGGGGCCCGAGGAAAACCGGCTGGGCAAGCCGTTCGTCGGCCGCTCCGGCCAGCTCCTCGATCAGATTCTGCAGGCCGCCGGCTTCGACCCCGAAGTAGACGTGTTCATCACCAACGCCGTCTATCGCATGCCGCCCGGCGAGGGAGATAAGGCCTTTCGCAAGCCGACGAACGAAGAGATCGAGGGTTACAAACCGTACCTGCTGGAGATGATCCGGCTCATCGACCCGGCCGTGATCGTGCTTTCGGGCAACGTAGCCACGCAATCGTTGCTGGGCGAGACCGGCATCACACGGCTGCGGGGGCAGTGGCGGCAGTGGCAGGGGCGCTGGGTCATGCCCATTTACCATCCGGCCTACCTGCTGCGCAACCCATCGCGCGAGCCCGGCAGCCCCAAGGCGCAGATGTGGCAGGACATCCAGGAAGTGCGCCGTGTCTACGACGAGGTCGTCGGCGAACAGCCGTCGGCGCAGCGCCAGAAGCCCGCGTAGCCGATGAGTTATTCCGACAAGGCCGCCCTGCGGGGCGAGCCCGGATACGTCTGGCGCTCAGGCCAGGAACGGCGACTGGCGATGATCCGCCGCTGGACGAAGCTGGAAGGCGCCACCATCCTCGACAACGGCGCCGGCCTGGGCACCTATCTGGCAGCCTTTGCGCCCTATAGTGACAGACGTTTCGGGCTGGAAGTGGAGATGGAGCGGGCGCAGAAGGCGCGGGAGCGAGCCAGCGGCGTCGCTGTGGGCGTGGGCGAGTGGCTGCCCTTTGCCAGCGATAGCTTTGACGTCGTCCTGAGCAACGAGGTCATCGAGCATGTGCAGGATGACGCGCGCTATGCCGCCGAGATGGTCCGGGTGACGCGCTCCGGCGGGCGGATCGTCGTCTTCGCTCCCAATCGCTGGTACCCGGTCGAGCAGCATGGCATTTACTGGCAGGGCGAGTACCGTTTCGGCAACAAGCCGCTGGTCAACTATTTGCCCAACCCTCTGCGCAACCGGCTTGCGCCCCACGTGCGCACCTACACGCGGCACGGGTTGCTCCACCTCTTCGAGTCGCTGCCCGTCTACCTCGTCCACCACGGCCGTATCTTTGGCGGCTATGACAACATCGAGCGCCGCTGGCCTACCTTCGGGCGCCTCCTCAAGCGCACGCTGTACGCCGCCGAGCGTACGCCCCTCCAGCTCCTGGGCCTTTCCCACCTGCTGGTGCTGGAGAAGATCCGGCCTTAATCGACGCGTGGCGGCCCCTGGCGGACGCGCTTTAACACACTCTCCTCGTCGGGCGCGTTCCATGGGGACTCTATCCACCAGGTTGCTCCGGCTTCGGCATAGGGCAGCACCAGCTCGCGCCACGCATCGGGGTTGTCGCCGGGCGTCGTACCGTCGACGACGATGTCAAAAGGGCCGGACTGCTCGCGCCGCTCGTCCACGTATGTTTTGATGGCGGCGATTTCGGCCGGCGTCGCCGCGCCCATCCGCACCTGCTCTTTGTCCATCACGGCGGGAAGGAGGCCGTCGTAGCGCATGGCGCGCAGCATCGAGCGCGGCCGGGGCCAGGCGCCGACGACCCAGATAGGGATGCGCGGCTTCTGCACGAGGGGAGGGGGCGTCGCGTAAAAACTCACCGGTTCGATCTGGTAGTGCTTGCCCTCATAACGGAACGGCTGGCCCTGCCACAGGCCGGTGAGGATGTCCAGCCCTTCGTCCAGCAGCTCGGCTCTCACCCGGCGGTCGGTGACCTCGCCGAACTCGGCAAAACCGGTATCGGGGGCGCCAAGGCCTACGGAGAGGACGACACGCCCGCCGGAGAGATCGTCGAGGGTCGCCGTTTCGCTGGCGAGCTTCCACGGGCGCATGCGCGAGAGCGCGGTGAGCATCGTGCCCAGGCGGATGCGCTCGGTGACCATCGCCGCCGCCGCCAGAGAGACCCAGGCGTCGGTCGACCACGGCGCTTCCCAGACGAAAAAGCCATCCCAGCCGGCGTTTTCAGCTT
>JAAYYY010000262.1 GCA_012515125.1 Chloroflexota bacterium | reverse complement strand
TCCTCACGCGCCACGGCATTCCGGTTAGCCGCCGGTTGCTGGTCGAAGAAATGCAGGAGATCTGGGATTCCGATTACAGCCCGCGGGTGCTTCGCCGCATCCTTTCGGCGCGCCAGCCCTCAGAGCGGCCGGCGAGCCGGATCTACACTGAGCTGGATGAGACGCTGTGCCGGCTTGAGGAGGCGCTGGCCCGGCTGGATGCGAAGGTCCGCCGAGCCGGGTCCGCTGCGGCGCCCGCTGACGGCACCGCGAGCTAAAGAGCGCCCGGCGTGGAGATGCCCTGCGCCCGCAGGACGTGCGGGTAGATGGACTGACACTGCTCGAAGAGATCGCCGAGCGCCCTCGCCTTCCACACCTGCCCCCGCACCTGGATCTGCTGCCTCGCCACGGCAGGCGCCAGCGTCAGCTGCCCGATCAGAATTTCATGCAGGGTATCGCCAGCCATCTGCACTTCCAGCTCCGGGTGAAGCCGCAGGTGTCCGTAGTGCGTCTCCAGGGGAGGCTTGCGCGCCTGCAGCCATATCTCGCCGGCCGGATTGGTGCAGACGAGGCGGACGAGCATCCGCGTTCGGAGCAGCTGGGCCACGGCGCCGGGATTCTCGGCCACGACGCGCGAAAACAGCGCCTCGGCAACGGCATAGAGCTGTTCCGAATCGGCGAAGACGCTCATTAACCCAGGAAGACGGACCGCCGCTGCGCGAGCCGCTCGTAGAGCATTTCCTGAATGATATTGCGCACCTGGTCGGTCAGCTGCGAGACGAGGACCAGGTTTTCCGCCGCGTCCGGCCCGTAACCGTCCATGGGGATCGGCTCGCCAAAGTCAATCGTCCACTTGGTCGGCAATGGTATCAGTCCCAGCAGACCCAGCCAGGGCCACGTCGGGGAAATCGGGAAGTAGGGAAAGCCGGTCAGGCGGGCAAGCCGGTTTGACTTGTAGAGCGAGATGTACGTTTCCTCAGCGCCGACGACCGCCGTCGGGATGATCGGCGCCTGGGTGTTCAGGGCCATGCGCACAAAGCCGCCCCGCCCGAAGCGGGCGAGGCGGTAGCGCTCCTTGTAGAGCTTGCCGACGCCCTTGTACCCTTCGGGATAGACGGCGACCAGCTCGTCGTTGCTCAGCAGCGCCGTCCCGTTCTCGACCGAGGCCAGCGACTGGCCCATCTTCTCCAGGAAGGGCGCCAGAAAGGGCAGGGAGGGGAACCAGTCGGCGTAGAGGTTGCGTACCAATCGCTGTGATGGATGCTCCAGCATGACGGCGCCGGCAATCATGGCGCCGTCGAACGGCAGTTGCCCGGAGTGGTTAGCGACGATCAGCGCGCGCTCATAGTCGGGGATGTGTTCCAGACCGTTGGCCTGTACCCGCCAGTAGACCTTATACAAAAAGGTAAATATGGGACGGACAGCTTCGAGCAACTCCCAATCCAGCCCCCAGGGATCGGTGTCGTACTCCCCGGTAAAGCGGCGCCGTACAAAATCAGCCTGGTACTTGAGCGAATAGCTGAGCATGAACCACGCCCCTTTCAGCGTGTCCATGTCCAGAACGCCCTCTTCGATCAGGTTGGTGACCCGCTTCAGCGCAGCCAATGGCTCTTCCAGGGAGAGGGCGCGCAGGCGGCTCACGAACGCGTCCTGGTAATAGCGCCAGTAGTGCATCAGATACCAGACGCCGCGCCACGTCTCCACGTCGTCGCGCTGCAGCGCGTCGCGCAGCCGGTAGAGAACGTCCACGCGCATGCCCGGCGGCAGGTTGTCAAGGCTTTGCCGCACCAGCTCCACCAGAGCCCGGGGCGAGAAGGGCGGCGGCGAATAGCCGGGCGTCGTCTCCTGCAGCTCCTCGATGAGGTTATCAATTTCCGCCGCCATCTCCTGGCGCCAGTTCTCGTCGCCTGCGCCGGGTGTGGGGTTCTCAACGCGATCCGGCGTGCGCGACCCGTTCTGTTCTGCAGGCTCGGCGAGTGTCTGGTGGGTGTAGCAGAAGGCCGAACCGGGTTGGGCCTGATTCTTGCAGCGGGCGCCGGAGCGGGTGGTGGCGGTGCACTGCCTATCGTCACTCATGGTCTGCTTCCCTCTCTGCCTGTTCGGAGATGGCAGCCTGCCCATTGCTGCCGGTCTGGCTGGCTCGCTGCTTGCGCCGCCGTTCAATCGTCGCCCGCAGGCGCTCCTCGTCATAGGCGGCAGCTTCCGAGCCCGGCCGGTAGCGGGCGATGCGCTGGGACGTCGCGACGGCCTCCACCGCTTCCACAGCGCCGTATTGCGGCTCGAATCCCAGTTTCTCGCGCATCGCCGTCACATCGGCGATCCAGCGGTAGCGCAAATAGCTGGGCGAGAAGGGGCTGAGGCGGCGCAGCCGCGTGCGGTAGGCGAGCGGATGGGGTACCGGCAGCGGCAGCTTTCCCGCCAGCGCCAGGATACGCGTCAGCGGCATGGGCGGATCGGCCGCTACGTTGAATACGCCGTCGGCGCCGGTGAGCACGGCGTGGGCCAGCGCCTCGACCACGTCTTCTTCGTGGATGAGCTGCATCATGGGATCAAAACCGAGCAGCACGGGCGCCACCGGCTGGCGCAAATACTGATTCATCGGCGAGGATGCCGTTGGGCCGACGACGTTGGCGAAGCGCAGGACGGCGAGGGCCATCTCCGGCGCCTGCCGCCGGAAGCCGTTGAGGAAGGACTCTATCTCCAGCCGGTAGCGGTTGGCGGCCCGGCTGCGGCTGCCCCGCAGGGTGGTGTTCTCCTTCAAGAAGGCTGAGTTGTCGGGGTGAGCGCCGTAGACCATCGTGCTGCTCGGCCAGACGACCTGCCGCACTCCACTTTCGGCGGCGGCGCCCACAGCCTTCATCGTGCCCATGACGTTGAAATCAAAAGCGCCCTCGCTATGCCGGGCCGCCTCCAGGAAGGCCATGTGGGCGAGTATGGTTATGCCCTCGCTACGCAGCAGCTCGGCCAGAAGCGGGTTGCGCACGTCAGCCTGGACGAAGTCGAGTCCCTCTATCTCGTCCTCAGGAGGCTCCGCATCCAGGCCGATGACGTGGAAGCCCGGTTCTGCCAGCAGACGCTGTGCCAGCCGCCCGCCCCACGTTCCCGAGACGCCGGTGATGAGGACCACACGTTGCTCATCCATAGGCAATTATCCCTTTTACCGTTGGTTTCTGCGCAGCAGAAGAAACGTGGCCGTCGCCGCCGCCAGCCCGGCAGCCGGGCCGTACCATCGGCGGTAACGGGGCTGCTTCCCGGCAAGCGGCTGCTCGTCCGCCGGAGCCTGCGCGGCGCGGCCCGTGCGCCCCTGCTGGCGCAGCCGGGCCAGCTTCTCCGGGTCGCGGCGCAGCTCGTCGGCGAACGCGCGCTTGCGGGCGATATCTTCGTCCGTCAGAAACTCGTCGTGGCTGCGCAGCCCTGATAGACGCAGGCCATGTTTCTTGAACAGGCGATAGATCTCTTTGACTTTCTCCACGCTAATATCCCGCCCGAGCGTGTAATCCTCAAAGCGCCCCTCCATCGCCAGGAGCGCCGTCTCCGCCAGACAGGCATAGGCGACGCCCTGCGGCAGGCCAATGTCATAGCCGTAATCCGGCTCGCCCGGCAGCAAGATTTCGCCGGACTCGATAACCAGGACATCAGGCCTCAGCGCGGCTTCCTCCTTGGTCACGTCGGGCGGGCGGGCGATGTCGCAGATGACGGCGCCCGGCTTGCACTGCAGAATGTCGATGATGCGCTGGCCCATGGCCGAGGTGGTCGTTACGATGAGGTCGGCCTCGCCTACGAACTCGTCCGGCGACGTGCTGATGCGGACGTTGGCGCCGGGCGTCTCTTCTTCAATCGTGCGCTTGAGAGCAATCAGCTTCTCCGGGCGCGGAGCGACGAGGATGATGTCTGGAATGGCCTGGGCCAGCAGCCGCGAGCAGACAGCGCCGATAGAGCCGGTCGCGCCGATGACCATGGCCGTGCTCTGGTGCGCCTGGGCCAGATCGTGCCCCATCTTCACCGCCGCTTCTTTGGCCGTCTCCAGCGTGGCGGCGACCGTCAGGCTATTGCCCGACGTCACCGCGATGTCGGCGTTCTGGGCCACCGTGATGCCCGCGTCGCCGACAACGCTGGTGAAGGCGCCGAGACCCATGAGCCGCGCGCCCCAGCGCTCAGCCATGCGCGAGGCGACGATCAGCCGCCGGTAGACAAAAGAGGGCTTGTGGCGCATCAGCTCGCGCGGTGTGCCGCCGAGCGCGAGCAGCAGCCCTTCGACGCGCTGCCCTGTCGCCGCGCTTTGAATCCCCTTCACCCGGCTGATATACAGCGGCGGGATGTAAGCGGCGACTCGCTCGACCAGCGTGTCGGGCAGGTAGCGGGTCCAGCGGAACCAGGGATGGGCGTGGACAAACTTCAGGCTGAGCGGGTGGATGACAAAGGCAAAGCGATGAAGCTCGGCCTCTTCGGGCTGGAGGTAGCGGATGGCCGGCTGCCAATCCAGGTCGGCCATCAGGTTCAGGTACGTATTTTCGCTGAGCGGCACGCCTGGATTGGGGCGCAAAGCCGCCAGGCAGGCTTCAAATGTTGCGTAGTCGAGATGGGCGAGCTCCCGGCCCAGTGGCGGCACGACGGTGACCAGTATCGAGACGCCGCGCGCCGTCAGATCGGCGACATCCTCGTCGCTGGCGCAGGCGGCGACGACGGTCTTGTGGCGCAATTTCTGGGGTGCGTATCGCCGGATGGCGGCGATGTCACCGGCCAGGACGTCCGCCCAACGAAATGGGCCTGGGCTGCGCGGCCGGGATGAGACGCCTGCCTGGGGGAAAATGCGGCGGAAGGATGCGTTGCGCAGCTGCGCCAGCGTCACGCCCGCCACCCGACTCAGGGCTTCGTTGCTGGCAATCGTCGAGGCGCCGGGCAGCCCGAAGTAGATGACGGGGTCCGCGTAACGCACGGAGCGGGTATACTGCCTCAGCGCCTGGGCCAACCCGGCATGGTTCAGGCCCGGCACCATGAGCACGCGCTTGCGCGACCAGATGCCCTTTTCCGTTTCGTCGGCCAGCCGCACGGCCCAGCGCTCCAGAGCGCCGCGTATGCCGCGCCCATCGACGACCGGCGTCTGTGTCGCCACGGAAAAGAGACGCTCCCCCTCGGCATGCGCCACGCTCTCGTTGCTCAGCTCCAGCCGGCGGCTCACGCCCTGCAGGGCGATGGATTCCACCTGACCGTCGAGCGCGGCAATGCGCTCGGCCATGATGCCCAGATCCCCGTCGCAGCCCAGGTGCTGGATGGCGACCGTCTGGCCCAGTAGCTCTACCTGTTCATCGTACGGCTGGATGGAACGAAAATGGAGCGTCGCGATACGATATTCGGCCATAGGGCCTTCTCTGGTCCTTGGAGATGGTTGGAAATGGGCGCCGGCCCTGCCATCTGGCGTCCTTTTCATTATAGCCTACGGGAGACAACTTCCCAATAGGCCGGCGCGGCCGGCTTCCCTGAGACGGTGAATTTGACATGCCCTTTGCTCCCGCCTTATAATCGGCACAGTTCCAGTGACGCAACGCAGCAGCAGGTGGCTCATGCGAATAATCAAGCGCTATCCTAATCGCAAGCTCTACGACACCGAAGCCAAAAAATACGTCACGCTGAACGGTATTGCCGAGCTGATCCGCGACGGCGAGGAGCTGCAGGTCGTCGACCACAACAGCGGCGAGGATCTGACCGCGGTCACGCTGACCCAGATCATCTTTGAGCAGGAGAAGCAGCAGTCGGGCTTCCTGCCCCGTTCGGTGCTCACCGGGCTGATTCAGGCCGGCGGAGATAAGCTCAGTACGCTGCGCCGCACGCTGGCCTCGCCACTGGACCTGATCCACCACGTGGACGAGGAAATCGACCGCCGCGTGCGTGCGCTCATTCGCCGGGGAGACCTGGACGAAGAAGAGGGCCTGAGCCTGCGAGACAAACTGCTGGGGCTGCAGACTAGCCGCCGCGCCGAGGTCAGTGAAGAGGAGATCCAGCGTGTCCTGGTGGAGAAGGGGGTGCCGACACAGGAAGAACTCCAGCAGCTCGAAGACCAGCTTGAAGCGCTGGTCCAGAAGCTGAATGATATCCTCGCCCGGCAGAATGCCAGCTAGCTGGCATGATCAAGCTCGCTGGGGGCGTTAGCCTGGCCTTTCGTTTTCCCGCGCCGCTTCCTGTCGCCTTCGCCTACTACAGCGATCTGCGCACCGTATTGCATTATCTCCCCCACGTCGAGGTCAACCACGTCTACGGCGACGATCACTTCCGGCTTTACTACAATTCGGTGGAGTTTGGCGGCTACACCATGCACATCTACTGCGACATCCGCGCTACGTTCGAGGACAGCCTGCACATGATCCGCATTGTGCCCGAGGAGAGCCCGCCCGAAGTGGAAGAGCGCGCCGGGATCAATTCCTCCACGGCACGCGGCACCTTCACCAGCCAGGGCCTGTTCTTCGACGAAGGGCAGGAGACGCGCATCGAGTATGAGTTTGAACTGCATTCCAACTTACCGCGGCCGCTGGGCATGCGACTGATGCCCCAGCGCATGGTCAATGGCATCGCCAGTAACGTGGCCCGGACCCGCATGAGGGAAGTGGCGCAGGGTTTCATCGAGCGGTCGCTCGCCGCCTTTCCCGAGTGGTGCCAGCAACAGGCGGTCAGTCCCGATGGAAATCGCTAGCGGGCTGACTGTGGCGGCGCCGCGCAGGCAAGTGTGGGACTTCCTCGCCGACAGCAAACTGCTCAGCGGCTGTGTGCACGGGCAGGAAGATGTCGAGATTGGCGATGATGGCCTGAGCTTTGCCGGCCCGGCGACTATCCTCCTGGGCAGCCGGGCGCTGCGCTTCCCTGCATCGGTCACGTGGCTGGAGCAACAACCGCACGTGGGTGGGCGGCTGCGTGCAAGCGCCCTGATCGGCGGTCATGAGTTCGCCGGGCAGGGCACGATCCGCCTCGACGACGTGGACGAAGGCACCGCAGTGCGCTGGCAGCTGGACATTGTGCTGCCGCCGTTGCTGCAGGAGAACCGGCTTCTCGCGCAGCTTGTGCAGAACATCGCCGGAGCCGTCGTCGAGCGCGTTTTTAGCTGCGTACAGGCGCATCTGAGAGAGGTTAACGGCGGTTGACACCCTATCCCCTTTCTGCTAGAATCCGCCTCTGTCGCCGGCCCCATTCGTCTAGTGGCCCAGGACGCGGCCCTCTCAAGGCCGAAACAGGGGTTCGAGTCCCCTATGGGGCACTGCCTAAGGAGAGGCTTCTTTCTGGAGCCTCTCCTTTTTCGTTAACGCTATTGCCAACCTTGCCAGCACCGTGAACACGCCCGCTACGCCCGCTTCGATCGATCGCCAGCGCTACCAGCGCCTGATCCGCTTTTTTGCCGGTGTCCTGGCGCACCTCTTCTGGTGGGATATTCTGCTACGGCGGCTCGCGCCCGGCCGGGTTCTGGCGTCGCGCCCGGGGCGCTGGCGAGGGATCTCCCGCCGCTTTCGCCAGCTCGCCGTCGAGATGGGCGGCGTCCTGATCAAGCTCGGCCAGTTCCTCAGCTCCCGCGTGGACGTTTTGCCGCCGGAGGTCACCGAAGAGCTGCAGGGGCTGCAGGACGAGGTGCCGCCAGAACGGGGCGAGACGATGCTCGACGTGATGCGCGCCGAGCTGGGCGACCTGGACGGCCATTTTGCCTACGTCGAGCCAGAGCCGCTGGCTGCCGCCTCGCTCGGTCAGGCGCACCGCGCCTGGTTGGTCCCGCACGACGCACGCCTCGAACGGGGCGCTCCTGTCGTCGTCAAGGTACAGCGTCCTGGCATCGAACGGCTGGTGCAGACCGACCTCGCCGCCCTGCGTGTCGTCGCGCGGTGGACGATGCGCTACCCTCCCCTGCGCCGGCGCGCCGACATGCCGGCGTTGCTGGAGGAGTTCGCCGAAACGCTCTGGGAAGAGCTGGATTACGAGCTGGAGGCGGACAACGCCGAACGCTTCGCCGAGATGTTTGCCGATGTGGACGGGGTCTACATTCCGCTCGTCTACCGCCGCCATTCGACG
>JAAYYY010000026.1 GCA_012515125.1 Chloroflexota bacterium | reverse complement strand
CCGGAGCGCCCGACTCGCGCCCTTCCATCAGGGCGACGAATTCCTCCGCTTCCAGCGACTCAAACTCCAGCAGCTTCTGGGCAACCAGCTCGAGCTTGTCGCGGTTTTCTTCCAGTATCTGCCGGGCACGCGCGTACTGCTCGTCGATAATCTGGCGCACCTCGGCGTCAATCTGCTCGGCAACCGCATCGGAGTAGTCGCGCTGTTCGCTGATCTCGCGCCCGAGGAAGACAAGCTCCTGGCGGTCCCCGTAAACACGCGCGCCCATGGCGCGGCTCATGCCATATTCTGTGACCATGGAGCGCGCCATTTTCGTAATCTGGCGCAGGTCATTGCTTGCCCCGGTGGTAATGTCGCCGAAGACAATCTCCTCGGCCACACGACCACCGAGCGCCGAAGCAATCAGGTCCAGGAACTGGGCTTCACTATAGAAGTATTGATCCTCGTCCAGGTACCAGGTCAGGCCGCCCGCCATACCACGGGGGATAATAGTAACCTTACGCACCGGGCGGGCGCGCGGCAGAAGGTGGCTGACCACGGCATGACCCGCCTCGTGATAGGCCGTAATCTCCCGCTCCTCCGGCGACATGATGCGGCTCCGCCTTTCCGGTCCGAGCTGGACGCGCTCAATGGCTTCCTGGAACTCGGCCATCCCGATGCTCTTCCGGTTCAGTCGTGCGGCCAGCAGCGCCGCCTCGTTGACAGTATTCTCGATATCGGCGCCGACAAATCCGGGCGTTGCCCGAGCCAGTACCTCGGGATCCACGTCGGCGGCCAGCGGCTTCCCACGCATATGCACGCGGAAAATGGCATCCCGGCCGCGCACGTCGGGCCGGTCGAGCACCACGCGCCGGTCGAAGCGGCCGGGGCGCATCAGGGCCGGGTCGAGGATGTCGGGGCGGTTGGTAGCGGCGAGAATAATGACGTGCGTATCGGTGTCGAAGCCGTCCATCTCGACCAGGATCTGGTTCAGCGTCTGCTCGCGCTCGTCGTGGCTGCCGCCCAGGCCCGCCCCGCGCTGGCGGCCTACGGCATCAATCTCGTCCACAAAGACAATGCACGGGCTGTGCCGTTTGGCCTGCTCGAAGAGATCGCGGACACGGCTGGCGCCGACGCCGACGAACATTTCCACAAACTCGGAGCCGGCGATGCTGAAGAAGGGCACGCCCGCCTCTCCGGCGACCGCTTTGGCCAGCAATGTTTTGCCGGTCCCGGGATGGCCGACAAGCAGCACGCCCTTGGGTATGCGCGCGCCAAAGCTGACGAACTTTTCGGGCTCGCGCAGGAACTCCACGACCTCGCGCAGCTCCTCCTTAGCCTCGTCACAACCGGCCACGTCCTCAAATGTGACAGTAGGATGGTCGCCGCTAAACATGCGGGCCCGGCTCTTGCCGAAGCTGATGGCCTGGTTGTTGCTGCCCTGCGCCTGGCGGAAGATGAAGTAGACGAAGGCGATGATAATGATCGCCGGCAGGAAGATGCTGAGCAGGCTTAACCAGCTGCCCAGCTGGCTCGGCTTTTCGTTGATGATTGTTACGTCGCCTTCCTGGTAGTCCGTCGTCTCCACGCCGAGGAAGTTCAGCTCCTCCATGAGCGAAGCGACGCCGCTGAGCTGCACCCTGCCTGGCTGCCGGCTCCGGTTCTTGTAGTAGATCGCAACTTCCTGTCCATCACCAGAGACGCGCAGCTCGTCTACCTCGCGCGCCTTGAGCTGCGCCGCCAGTTCGCTAATGGAAAGCTCCGACGTTACCGGATCGGCCGAGTTATAGCTCCACAGAATGGCGACGATGGCAATGACGATGAGGAAGTAGACAACCCCACGCGTAATTCTGCTCTGGTTCACTCTCAGATCTCCCTGTACGGTGGCCTGCCCGATGCAACCCAACCGTATGCGGCCCGGCAGGCCGCTGTCTTTACAGTATAACAAAAAGGGAGGGGTAAGGCGAACAGGGGAGCCGGTACTAGGGCACTGTTAAGGCGGCTAGCGGCCCCGGCGCAGGCGGCGGTTAGCCGAGCGGGCGCCGAGGCCGGCCTGTATCGCCAGCATCTGCAGAACGTCCGGCAGGCCCAGGTGATAGCGCTGCCGGCAGCTGCTGCAGTGATAAGCGGCGGGCAACGTGTCGCTACCCATGAACGCCGTGTCCCACCAGGCGCGCCGGCAGCGGCTGCAGAGCGGCCGGCCGCAATGGTGGCAGACGACAGGATCGTCTATGACGCGCTGGCAGCCGGAGCAGAGAAGGCGAGTCGCCTCATTGGTCAGGGTTGTCAATGCTCCCTCCTTCGCCCTGCGGTGGTCCGCCGCGGAGACGGCTGAATCCGGACGTTCCCGGAGTCGGGCCGGTGGCGGCTGGCCCGATCAATGGTGCCGGGACAGGCGGCCGGCCGAACACCTCATCACAGATCCGGATAAGCGAGGTCTGCGTGCCGCGGAGCATGTCTAGCGTCGGCCCCCGGCTTACATGGGCATCCAACCGGATCATGAGCTCGACCACTTCGGGGCTCCGGGCCCGCTGGGCATTGCCCGGACAGCTCACCTCGACCTCAAAGTTGACCGGGAACACTCCTCGATAATAGCGCCCCGCTACCGTCCAGGAGCGATCAACCTCGTGTGCGTGCTCCCGATGCAGGACTCCTCGCGTCTGTTCCACCAGTTGTTTCACGTAATAACCCCGCGCGCTTAACCGGGCAGCGAGGTCCAGCACTGTCTCCAGCTCCACCGGCCCGCTGTAATCGCGCTTCGTTGTCATGCCGTACGGCTGGATCACGACGAGGCTGTCGAGGCTAAGGGTGAAGTTGAGCTTGATGACCGTATGCATCGTACAGGCCAGATCGTCGCGCCGCCGGCCGAGCGGCGAGAATAGCGCGGCTCCCGTTAACCCCGAGAGCAGGCGGTTGTCAATCCGCAGCTCCAGGCGACCAGATACCTCAGAACGCCATAGCGGTGCCGCGCGGTCAAAGCGCACGAAGAAGGCGCGGTGGTAGCCTGATGTAGCGGCCTTCACCCGTGCTCCAGAACCAGTTGTGAGCTCTACGTCCCTCCAGGTGAGGACGGGGATATGGTCCGCTTCAGAGCAGCGGAATGATGGGTCCGGCAGTGTCGCACCCGGCCAATGGCCCTGCACATCCGCCAGCTCCGGCGCGACACACAACGTCAGCTCCTGGACCACCACGTCGGCTCCCCGCAACAGCTGCGGCGGTGTCGTGTGCAGTTGCACCGTCAGCTCCAGCCCCAGGCTATCATCCGTACTCACCACTGCTGGGAGCAGCCTTACGGGCAGCGAGCGGTCGAAGCCGAACTCATAACGTGGCTTCAGCAGGTGCGGCTGCGCCGCGCCATCCAGCGGAAAGAAGGGGTGATCTTCCATCGTCTGTTCAAGTGCAAGCACGTGTGGCCGCCGCTCCAGGGCCGCCATCTCGCTCCCCTGGATCGCCACGTGAGCCTTCCCCTCGAGCACCAGAAAGCCCGCGTTGGTCCGGAGCACCCGGGAATGCCGCAGATGGTAGCGCCTGAGCAAAGCCTTGCGTAGCTTCTCCTCGCTCCCGTCAGGTGCCAGCTGGAACTCGATGAGGCCGTAATGCTTTGTTATGTGCGAATTGTATACGCCATCGGGCCAGAGACGCACGGTTCCGCCCATAAACTCGCGTAGCTTCACGGATGGCCCTCGCCCGAAGAGCGGCAGCGGCGGCTCGTTGCCCCGCTCCTCGACAACATCGGCGAGCCAGCCCACGATTAAGATGACCAGGGACAGCGCCAGTAGGTAGATCAGCCAGGCGGGCTGCCGCATGTTGCGCTCGTATGCGTAGAACATCGGGGCCAGGATGGCGATGGCGAACAGCGCCACGCTGCGGTAGAAAGGGCGCCAGTTGAAATGCGCATGCCTGTGTCGCACACAGTGGACGGCCGCCTGATCTTTGTGGACCTTCGGCAGGCTCAACCCATGATACTCGCGGTCGATGCGATACCAGGGCCTGCTCGCCACCGGTAGGTGCTCCGCACAAAATGGGAGGCCGCAGTGATGACAGACACCGGCAATCTCTTTTTCCCGGCAGACGTGGCAGCCCAGCTCAAACTGGTGTGTTGCCGTCGTTGCTGCCGGTTCGTTCGCTGCCACTTAACTAATCACCCGCTCGAAGTGGAACCGTTGCTTCAACCGTTCGTGGAGTTCGTTCAGTATCTCCACCGCTCGCTGACCCTCCCCTTCCAGCTCGCTGCGCAGGGCAATCGTCAGGTCGCCGCTGCCGCGCGATATCTTGTGACTGTCGCCATTCTCGCCTTCCCGCTGGCGCTCGGCCTGGAGCGACTGCCCACCCACGCGCAGCCATAGCCACACACTGCCGGCTCCTTCGGCGCGCGTTGCCGCGACAAGATGGTCGAACCGGGTGGGAGCCTGACCGGCATCCGGTACCGGTACTTTCACCGGACCATCGACAATCTCGAACTGCATGGACTTAAGTAGGCCGATAATGTCCCACAACCGCATCTGGTCCAGCACGATCCCTGGAAACTGGAGATACTGATAAGGTGAATATTTGCGGCGCTCGAAACATTCCACCAGCTCGATGAAGAGCGCGACGTCCAGCGTGCTTTTTACCTTAGCGGAGAGTTCGCGCTGGACCCCCAGGGCGTCGAAGTAGTTAAGCGCCAGCTTCGACAGCAGGGCGGGCATCTCCACAGCCAGATTGCCCGTGAGGGTAGAGGCATCGACCAGTTCGCGCGCCTCGCGCACGTGCAGCTCCACCCGCGGCGCGCGGTAGCAATAGAGCCCTTTCTCTGTGGTTGCTTTGGGTGGGAAAAAGCGCAGCCCGCCCAATTGCAGCCGTTTCGTCGCCGGATCGAAGAAAACCGGGTGCGGCTCCATGTTGCCCGTCTTGCCCTCAACCTGGAGGAAGATCCGCCGGTAGGCTGTCATGGCCGGCCACTCGATCCAGAGCTGTTTCAGCTCCGGGGGATTGGGGTCGTCGAGGACGCCAAGAGGGGCGGCAAGGGTCAGCTGCACGTCGAACACGAGTCGCAAGCTGGGAGTGAATTCGGCCTTTCGGGCGAGCAGGTCGGCCAGCTCCCGGTGCAGATGCTCGACCGTCTTTTCGTCCTTTTCTTCTTCCAGCTTCTGCTGCAGATGATATAGTGCGTCTTCGTCTGTGATCGCTACGTGTACGCTGATGGGCGACGGTTGGGGGCTTTCGGGGGCGTATTTAAGTCGCCATCGCCCTTCAAGCTGGCCGCTCTTCAGGTCGTCCAGACTCTCGATACCCCGGCCGAGGACCGGCACCGTAACGTCCACTGCATTCCAGCTGGAGAGACGGCTATCGTGCGCCAGATTGCTGCGGCCGAAATCCTGCACGACAAGGTGCCCGATCCTGGCTTCCAATGGAGCGTCCAGCTCGTCAACGTCAATCCCTGCGCGTATCGCCACTGCCTGCTGTACGTCGTCGAGGGCTACCTCGTCGAAGGACTTCTGACCATCGTAGGGAACCCGTACTTCGACGAATCCCTGCCCGGGCCGTGGGCTAGCGCCGGTGGAATCGGCATTGTCGCCGTCGATAGCGCGCGGCTCAACATGTACGCCGCCGCGCACCCTGGCAACATACGGGTACGTTTCCTCGATTCTGATCTCGCTTGGCAGGGCGCGGGCGAAAACGGTTCGACGGGTAACCATTCGGTGCTCTGCTCCTGGCTGTCACACGCGTCGTGAAAGATTATGACAAATTGAGTGCAGAATGCAAGTTATGGTGTAACTGTTACTGCCGGAACCACTCTCGGGTGATGGTCTGGACGTGCTCTGGCTGTTCGATCATGGCAACGTGGCCGCAGTCGGGGAGGAAGAAGACGCGCGCGGGCGCGTTCGGCAGCGACGAGGCCAGCTCAGCGGCTCCCGTAGCTCTCAACACCCGGTCGTTCTCGCCCCAGACGATGGCCGTTGGCTGGGTGATCCGCGGCAATACCTCCCGGCCATTGTGCAACCCCTCGGCCAGGAGCGAGGCAGCCGAAGCGCGCGCCAGCCGGTAATCTTCGGCCCGTCGCTCCCAGAGCGTTCTGTCGAACCGCTCGGGCCTGTGGAACGGCTTCTGCGACTGCCTTTGCACGTTCAGGCGTGTCATCGCTGTCCCCAAACCCATGACCCAGTGCGTGAGACGCAGCCGGCCGAGCCGGCGCAGCCAGTCAGGATAACGCTCGGCGGCGAGCAGCGAAGGCGCCAGCAGGACCAGGCGGCTGATTCGTTCTGGGCGGCGCGCCGCATATTCCAGCGCCAGCGAGCCGCCAAAGCTATGGCCCAGAAGTCCGGCCTG
>JAAYYY010000261.1 GCA_012515125.1 Chloroflexota bacterium | reverse complement strand
TTTTTTATTGTGCGCGCTTTTGTCCGTGCGGTCTAGCCATAAGGAGTTTAGTTACAATGGCACAAGAAACAGGTACTGTCAAGTGGTTCGATGCCCGTAAAGGGTACGGCTTTATCGAGCGCGACAATGGCGACGACATCTTCGTACACATCAACGACATGGCCGATGCGGGCGCGCGTGCGCTGGAAGACGGCGAGCGCGTGACCTTCGACGTGGGCCAGGGCCGTAAGGGCCCGGCTGCCCAGAACGTCAGCCGCATCTAAGAAGCTCAACGCGGAACGATTCCAGTTTCCGCCGCGAAAAATAGAAGAGACCTTCCGGCCTGGCTGGAAGGTCTCTTTTTTTGCGCTGTGCTCAGGGCTTCACGGACGGGACGACCGTGCCCGGAGGGGGGACGCGCCGGCGCGCTTTGCGCCGCAAAGAGCGGGCTCCCTTGCGGAGGGTCGTGCTGATGTCGGCCCAGAATGGCCCCCAATCGTGGGGCGCATAAATGGCATAGGCTTTAGGCCCGCGAATGGAATGCCACCAGTCGCGTAGAGAGAGTTCCCCGCGTCTCCAGTAGTAGAAGGCAGACTGCAGATCGCGGCGCAGGTAGATCCACTTGACGCCGGTATAGCGCTGCTCGCGGTTTTCCGGCAGGGGCAGGCCGATGGCGTCGCAGTACATGGTGTAGAGGAGCGGCACACCGCCGGCCTCACAGATGGCCGAACGGCCCGTCGGACGGCCAATGTTGGGCTCGATCAGGTAGTGGCGGCCCGTGCGCTCGTCGCGCTTCATCTCTACGTAGCCGAGGCCTCGATAGCCAACGCCGGCGAACAGCCGCAGGCTCTCGTGCAGCACCTCGTCGTTGCGCACCTCTTCGCCCAGGCAGCTCGTGCCTGCTTCGGGAGGCCACTGGCGCAGCTTGCGGGCGATGAAGGCGACCAGGGGTTCCGAATCGCGGCTGAAATAGCAGTTGCAGGAGTAGAGGTTTGCGTCGGGTCCGGGGATCCATTCCTGAACCATCAGCAGGTCAGCCCAACGGCGAAAGCGGTCGTAGAGGGCAAGCAGGGCGCGTCCATCTTCGACCCGGTGGACCTTGTCGCCGGTATGCTCGTGCCAGTCGGGCGCCTTCACCGCCGGTTTCAGGATGCAGGGAAAGGTCAGCTCGGCGGCGGCCCGAACGGCATCGGCACGATTGCCGAGCAAGCGGGTTGCGGGGATGGCAAAGCCGGCTTCCTGCGCATAGATAGCGAGACGGGTCTTATCCATCAGCATCTCGACCACGTTATGCTCGGGCAGCACGATATGATACCAGGGGGCCAGCCTGTCGCGGTGGGCGGAGATATTGAGCACGGCAAGGTCGGTGCAGGGAAAGAGCACGGCCTTTTCGGTGAAGTGGGGGCCGAGCTGTTCCAGGGTGTCGAGGAAGGCCGGACTCGCTGTGTCGGCATAGAGCAGCGCCTGGCAGACGTTGGTGCGGCAGGCGAAATGGTCAGGGTCGGCGGCGATGCCAATGACGGGGATCTGGTATCCGGCGAGGATGCGGGCAGTTTGCAGCCCGGTCATATTGTCCAGACCGACGACGACAGCCGGGGGCAGTTTGCGCGGGCGCTCTTCGGTGGGCGTCATCCGTTCCTTCCTTATTTTACCTTACGACGTTGACTGTACGGTAGCGCCGGGAGCCGGCAGCGGACTCTGCTGAGCGATCTCCGCGACGTCGGGGCGCTGGAGCCGCGCCGGCAGATAGCGAGCTTCGGCCTCTTTCAGCTCTGCGGCGTTCTGCAGGCGAAACAGCTCCCTGACCGGGGCAATCTCGCCCTCGACGGACGCAATACTGCGCTTGTCGTGGATGCGCCGGGCGATTTCCTGCATGCGCAGCACGGCGGCGCGCATGAGATGGTTGGCCCAGATGACGAGACTGATGCCGGCCTCTTCAAAACGCTCTGTCGGCGTCTGGTGATACATGGTCGGCACGATGACCAGGGGGCATTCGTTCTGCCATTCGGCGGCAAAGGCCAGCACCTCGTCAGGCTCGGCGATCTTACTGTGAATCAGGATGGCATCGGCGCCAGCCCGGCGATAAGCATCGGCGCGCCGCAGCGCCTCCCCCAGACCCCAGCCAGCAATCAGGGCTTCCACGCGGGCGACGACACAAAAATCGGGATCGCTCTGCACGTCTTTTGCCGCCTTGATCTTGCCGGCGAACTCCTCGACATCCGCCAGCGGCTGCTGCTCGCCAATGAACGAGTTAGTCTTTGGAAAGAGCTTGTCTTCGATGCACATGGCGGCGACGTGGCGCTGCTCTAGCTTGCGGACGAGCCGGCGCACGTTGTTGAAGTTGCCGTAGCCTGTGTCGGCGTCGAGCAGGATCGGAATGGATGTCACGTCGCTCATGAATTCCACAACGTCGAGAACCTGTGTCCAGCTAGCCTCATTGTTGTCGCGCACGCCGAGGGAGGCCGAAATGGTCAGGCCGCTGCCCCAGATGCCCTTGAAGCCGGCCTCTTCCACGATTCGGGCGCTGATGCCGTTATGCGCCTCCAGAATGAACTCGGTGCGCGGCGACTGCAATAGCTGCTTGAACTGAGTCGTCTTTCTCATTGGATGCTCTCCCTTACCAGCTCGCGTTCATAGACGACACGGCCCAGCACAGCAGGAGGCCACGTGGTGGGATCGGGATTCGCGGCAAACTGGTCAATAGCGGCGACAATGATCTCGCCGATCTCGCGCTGGCTGTCGTAGGTGTTGGCCCCAATGTGGGGCGTGAGGATGACGTTGGGCCGGCCGGCCAGCGGCGATATGTGACCCTCGCCTTCCCGCTCGTGTACGTCGAGGCCCGCGCCGCGCAGATGACCACTGTCGAGGGCCCGGGCCAGCGCTGCTTCGTCTACCACGCCGCCGCGGGCGAGGTTCACCAGGAAAGCTCCCGGCTTCATGCGCGCCAGCGCCGCTTCGTCGATGAGGTAGCGCGTGGAAGGCATCAGGGGGACGTGCACGCTGACGAAGTCCGACCGTTCCAGAACTTCCTCGAAGGAGGCGAGGCGTATGCCCAGCGCCGCCAGGCGCTCGGCTTCGGCCGGCGTCGGTATCTCGACACAGCCGAGGACTTCCATTCCCCAGGCGGCGCCAAGCTGGCCGACCCGCGAGCCGATGTTGCCGGCGCCGACAATGCCGAGAACTTTACCGGTGAGGTTGTAGCCGGTCATCTCCTTCTTCACCCAGTGCCCCTGTTGCCATTGCTCGTTCGCGGGAATGACGTTGCGGGCGAGATTGAGCATCAACGAGAAACTCAGCTCGGCGACAGCCTTCGCGCCGGGACCGGGGATACGGATCAAGGTCAGATGATTGCGGTAGACATAGTCAAGATCGATATTGTCGGTGCCGGAACCGGCACGCAGGAGAAGCCTGAGGTGGGGCGCAGCTTCCATCACGCGCGCACTGATCTGCACGCCACTGCGGAAAATGAGTGCCTCTCTGTCGGGCACGAGCGCGCGCAGCTGCTCCTCGGGCGCATTAAACGCACAGACGACATCGTGATGCCGCTGCAGCGCGGCAATGGCCTCTGAATGAATAGAACTGGCAATGAGAAGTCGCATCAGACTGGATTCCTTTCTCCTTATGAATCAGCTTCCGGTAATGGGGCGGCCAGACGTGGTGAGACATCATCATGGGCCGGCTCCTCTCCCGCGGCAACGCGCAGGATTATCGCCGTGACGTCGTGCAGTACCTCAGCCTGCGACTGCGTGGCGTCTACGATGACGAACTGCCTTACGTGCTCGCGGAGCTGCAGGTACTCCTGGCGGCGGCGCTCCAGCAGCTCGACTGAGCCTTCCCCTTTGCGGGCGAAGAGCAGCTCAGCCGGAGCGTCCAGCATGATGACCAGGTCGGGGCGACGGTAAAAACGGGTCAGCACAAAGCCGTGCAGCCGGCTGGCCAGGGAGCGATTGGGGTCGGGGTTGGCAACGTCGTAAGCGAAATAATCGATAAAGAAGTCGCGATCAGAGACGACGATGATGCCGCGACGGCGAAACCACCAGGCCACAGCCTGCCGGTATGCTTCTTCGCCAAGGCGGTTGGCCAGATGAAGGAGGCTTTTCGCCGTCCAAAGGAGGCGTCTTGGCAGGCTGCGCGGCCGGGCCGGGCGCCGCGTAGGGTCGGGCGGGCCGGCTATGTCGGGTTTCAGACCAAGAGCGCGCTTGACGCGGGAGATGAGCCGCGTCGTAGGCAGGGCATAATTGCTGGATAGGGGGCTGATCCCCATGTACATGTAGCGTACTGGAAGCGGTAAGGAGCTTTCTACGGCGCGTGCAACAGTGGTCTTACCGGCTCCATCTGCACCGATGAGTGCGACGGTGAACAAGGCCACCTCTTTGCATAAATTCCGCTCCGTCTGTACCAGTTGAGACCCGAATGTGCTTACAGTGCTCCTCGAAGCAACCCCGCGGATCCCCGGTTAGATGAGCGTGATGGGATGGATAGCAGAATTATAGCAGGAAGTGGTCCGCCGGCAAAGCGGAGCTGGCCGGCGGAACAGGGCTAATGGTCGGCGAGCAGTGCCGCGCGAGTATGGAATAGCTCCCGAACGGGCGAGATCATGGCGCTGTTGGGCGTATACGTCTACCGGGGCCGCCCGGGGTGGCGAGAGGCGTCAAGCAAGGCACCGACCGCGGCGCCGATCAGAGCGCCTCCGTAGAGGGCGAGACCAACGACAGCCGTGCTCTGCGCAAAGAAAAAGGCAATCCCCAGCGCTATGCCCAACAGACTGCCGAGGATCAGGCCCAGAATCGTGTAATCGTAGCGGTTGTTACTCATCTCTCGTCCTCCGTATCACAGCTCTCCGGCTCTATCTTCAGTCTAGATCGCCGGCGGCTGAAGCAGATCAGGCTTCTGGTCAGGCCTGCCCTGGTCAAAGGGACAAATCCGGCCGGCCTGGTCTATCTCTCTATACGGGCGGACAGGTAACTGGTTGCAGAAGGACGCCCGATTTTTAGTACCACCGGGCTATAGAGCCAGGCGTTACAGGTTGTTACCATCCCGTTTCCGCTAGCCCGTGGTTGGTGCCGGCCTACGAGCCGGGCGCCCAGAGCGGCGCTAATAACGAAAGAGGTGATAACTCATGAATAGGAGAGCTTGGGCCCACCTGATCTGGGTGGTAGCCCTTTTTCTCGGCGGCCTGCAGAGTGCGGGCGCGACGAGCCTCATGAAGACCGCCCAAGCAGACGATGTTTTTCTACCCTTTGTTGCCAGCCGGCAGCCAACAGGGATCTGGACGTCGGCGCGGGAACTAGCCGCCCTGCCTACCCGCGGACCGGCGTGGGACTACCTGATGAAGTGGGCGGAGGAGGACAGCAGCAGGCCGGACCTGAGTGATCCGCTTGGCGATACAGATACGGTAGTGGTCGCCAAGGCGCTGGTCTATGCCCGTACAGGACAGGCTCGCTACCGGCAGGAAGTTATTGCCGCGGTAGACGCCGTCGTAGGCACCGAAGGGGACACCACCCTTGCCCTGGGGCGGAACCTCCCCGGCTTTATCATCGCGGCCGACCTGGTTGGCCTGCCGCCCGACGTGGACGCGCGATTCCGTTCCTGGCTGGCCCGTGTCCGCACCACGAGCCTTGACGGCCGCACGCTGATCAGCACTCACGAGCAGCGTCCGAACAACTGGGGCACCCACGCAGGCGCCGCCCGCATTGCCGCCGCGCTCTATCTGGGCGACAGCGCCGACCTGCAGCGGGCCGCCGCCGTTTTTCGGGGCTGGCTGGGCGACCGGTCCGCCTATGCGGGCTTTAATTTCGCCAGCGACCGCTCGTGGCAGTGCGATCCGCAGCGTCCGGTCCCGATCAACCCGCCAGGCTGCGTCATTGCCGGACACTCGGTTGACGGCGTGCTGACCGAAGAGCAGCGGCGGGCTGGCAGCTTCGCCTGGCCCCCGCCTCAAGAAAACTATGCGTGGGAGGCTTTGCAGGGCGCCGTCGCCCAGGCCTGGATGCTTGAACGTGCGGGTTACCCGGCCTTTAGCTGGCAGGATGCCGCTCTGTTGCGGGCCGTTACCTGGCTGCACGAGCAGGCTCACTTCCCGGCGCAAGGCGACGATACGGGAACGCCCTGGCTGATTAACGGCGTCTACGGGACCTCATTCCCGACGCACTCGCCTGCCCGGCCGGGTAAGAATGGGTTAGGTTTCTACGAATGGCTCCTCGGGGGCCGTTAAAGATATAGCAGGGCTGATTCGACGCCTGTCAAACCAGCCCTGCTTCTTAGGCGGCCTGCAGCGCGTCGCCAGACGCGCTGCAGCCGTCCGTTACTTCTGCACCCCCGGCAGATAGAGGAAGTAATCCTGGTCCGGGTCCGGGGTGGGATCCGGCGTTGGGTCCGGGGTGGGATCAGGGGTCGGGTCTGTGCCCGGAATCGGGACGTCTACTGCGTTGTGCACGTAGACCTTGTCCTCATTGTCCGACGCCAGCACGACCCTGCCCGTTTCCTCACTGACTACTTGCTTGGTCGTCGTCGGATTATCGATGTGGCAGATCGTGTCGTTATCGCCGATGAAGACTGGGGCCACGGCCATGCCCATTGTGCCCAGCTCTGCGGGCGTTCCCTCGCAGGTGGGCGGCGGGGGCGCACAGTTATCGACGGTGAAGGCCAGCGTGCCCAGCGGTGCGCTGTGCTGGCAGACGTTGCCGCCGTCCGTCTTGCTGATGGTGAAGACGTGTACCTGATTGCTCCCGGAGTCGATGAGCATGGTCGGGCGCGTATCCTGCGAGCCTACCGGAGAAACTTCGTGGAATGAGTAGCTGCCGTTGGCGGCGCGCCTGACGACGCCGACCAGCGGCTCGCCGCCTGTCGTGGAGTCGGTCTTGACGACGGCGAGCAGGTCGCCGTTGGGCGCCCGCTTCATGTTGATGTGATCGTCGCCGTCGAAGGGAAGGACGGAATCGAGACCTGTCTCCAGCGTCCAGCCGTCGTCGGCATCACCCGCGCCCGCGTCGCGTACGGCAATATAAAACCTGTCGTGGTCTGGCGTACGCTGGTTTGACCACATGACGGCGACCTTTGCGCCGCCAGCGTCCCGGAACGCAAGCAGCGCAGAGATATCATCTGTGTCGACCATCGCCGCATCGCCGACGGGCAGGATAAAAGGAGTGCCCCAGCTTGCGGCATCATCCGGCGCGCTTGCATTCACATAAACATAGAAGTTGTTGTCGGTGTCTCGCGACACGTACGAAACCCACAGCCGCCCGGCGTCGTCTTTATCCAGGACTACCGATTCGGTCATATCCCGGTTAACCGACACCGGGAAGCCGTCGTCCAGCGTCCAGGTACCGGTGTTGGAATCATAGCTATAGACCATCAGCCGGGCCTGGTTCACCTCGGTGTCGTTGCGGCGCCCCTGATCGTGGACTCTGTGAGAGACGATATAGAGCTTGTCGGCCGCGGAGTCCATAAGCGCATCGGCGCGCGCCTGCCGTCGCCCGCTATCCGTCTCGGAGTCCGGGTCGCCGACACGATCGTCCACCAGAACGCCCGTGTCAATCCAGTCCTGGCTACTCGCGTCCAGACGATGAATGTTGTAGGCATTGTCCCCGGCACTGTAGAGAACGCCCCACCAATAACCGTCGTGCCACCACAGCTTGCTCTCGGCCGATACGGCAGTGGGTTCGTTGATGGTATGGTCGCCAGCGTAAGAGTGGTCGAGAAAGCCTGCTACATCAAGGGGTGTAGAGGCCAGGGCAACAAGCGCTGTCGTCGCTACGACAGCCACCACGACCAGCGCCACCAGCGGAGAGAGCCGGAGGCGCCGGCGAACGGGGGTAGGTGTGGTGTCCTTACTGATCATCTGTGATTCTCCTTTTCCTTCGAATAAACAAACCTTTCAGACAACTTGTCATGCGGGCGATCCTGGTCGACGGACCCGCGTGAACACTAGGTAGTTGGCGGAGCCGTCGGCGTGGGCGGCGGCGGTTCATTGGTCGGCGCGGGTGGTGGCGGTGGCGG